>CAINGK010000069.1 GCA_903848465.1 uncultured Verrucomicrobiota bacterium | reverse complement strand
TGCTGAGGCTGCTGGAGAAGCACCCGTTGCGTGATCTCCGCCGGGCCGTGGAGCAAGCCCTGCACATCCATGCGCATAGCCGGGATGTCATCGCGCAGTTCCTCATCCCGCAGGAGCCCTGGCGCTGCACGCTGTTCAATCTGGATGGTCACCCGCACCTGCGCGGCGTGAAGGTGCAGTCATCCACCCGCCCCTCCTGCAGTTCGGGCCTGCCCGCGATGATGCTGCCCAGCAGCGGAATCTGAAGACGGATCCACGAGCGGGCCTGGGACAGCCAAAGGAGGTTCAGGGTGTGGCGCTGGCGTGTGGTGACCATGCCTCACCTTTTTCTGTTCTTTAGAACAGTTTCAATTATGAACTTAGCCCCTCTTCCACTTTGACCGTCTCAACGCTCACCTACAGCACAGGAGGCGCTACCAGACGGCGGCACCTCCTCGCTCTTGTCCCGGACCCGGCTCTCAGAGGTAGAGACGCGGTAGGCCTTGAGATGTTCGCTCTCGCAGTGCAAAACATTCCCGGCATGAAGATTCAATGCTCGCTGTCGGAGCGCTGTTTTTCAACATACTGGCATGGTGAGGAGCCGTCTCAATAGGGCGCTTAAATCCTGCATCAAGTGCCGCATCACTCGCTTTCCACGGCTCCGCTGAAGGGCATCATGAATTTCCAATACACCTTGCAGCCTTCCACCTACTGGTATCTTCGAACGAACTCGACCACGCACTCATGAAACACCTGCTCCATACCGCCCTTCTGCTGGCCAGCTTCGCCTCTGCCCTCGCCGATACACCGGCTAAAATTGCCGAAGATTACCGCAAGCAGGCTGCCTCCGCGCTCGCCAAGGTCAACGGCATGCTGGAGAAGGCCAGCACAACGCTCATCTCCCAGCTCGTGCAGCAGGGAGCCACGGCGGATGCCGAGCAGCTCACCACGCAGCTCAAGGCCAAGCTGGCTGGAGAGCCCGTGCCCACGCCGCATGCCAGCGCCACGCTGCTCTTTGCGCAGTATGATCAGGCACGCACCAAGGCGCTGGAGCCGGTGCAGAAGGCCAGCTTTGCCCGTATCGACAGCATGCTCAAAGGCGCCGGCGCGTCCAAACTCGAAACGGTGACGGAGCTAGGGAAGGTGAGGGCGGAGATCGAGGCGGGGTATCTTGCCGCTGCGTTTGATTGGAAGAAAACATGGACCTTGCATTACCGCACCAAAGACAGCCCTCCGAGTGGCAAGGCCGTCTTTAATGCCGATGGCAGTGCCAGTTATACACCCAATGTAGGCAGCAAAACCCTTGGCAAATGGAAGCCGGCGAACCAGGCCAACAGCATTCAGGTGGATTTTCTTCCCATTGACGAATGGCTGGTGACAAGCACTGAGACAGGAGTGCAGGTGCATAACAAAAACGGGCCGTCTTTGATCTTTCTTGTTCCCATGGAATGACGCTTTTGTATGCATCATGCCTTCCATTACACCTTGTGCTCATGAAACACCTCCTCGCCGCTCTCCTGCTGCTGGTCTCCCCCGCCCTCGCTGACACACCGGCTTATATCGCCGCTGAATACCGTAGGCAGGCTGCGGCGGCTTTGACGAAGCTCAATGACACGCTGGAGAAGGCCACCACGCCGCTCATCGCCAGGCTCGTGACCAGTGGTGACACTGCTGGTGCCGAGCAGCTCTCCGCGCAGCTCAAAGCCAAGCTCGCAGGCGGGCACGTGCCCACGCCGCAGGCCAGCGCCACGCTGCTCTTTGCGCAGTATGATCAGGCGCGCATCAAGGCGCTGGAGCCGGTGCAGAAGGCCGGCCTCGCCCGCATTGAAAGCATGCTCAAGAATACCGCCAGTGCTTCCAAACTCGAAACCGTCACCGAACTGGGCCGGGTGCGTGCGGAGATTGAGGCGGGCAATGTTTCTGCCGTGGCAGACAGCAGTGCGGGGATGCCGAAGACCAATGCTGAGGTGCCTGCCGCTGTAGCGCCCGCTGTGGCCGGGGCCTCCAAGCCCGTGTCCGAACTGGTGAAATCTCTCGGCGGCACCTGCGTGAATGGCAGTGGCGGCGAGGAGATCTCCTTTGTGCGCGCCAGTCTCACGGCGGCCGATCTGCTGCAGATGGGCTCGGCCAGGCGCATGAAAATTTTTAGCTGGAACGGTGGCACAGGCCTGACCGATGAGGGCCTGGCGGCGTTTGCCGGCATGAAGAATCTGACCAACCTGTTTTTATGGGGCGCGGGGCGCCTCACCGACGAGGGGCTCAAGCACCTGGCCGACTGTGACAAGCTGGAGGTGCTGAACATCGGCAGCAATGGCGATGGCATCACCGGCACCGGCTTCGAGAGCCTGGGCCAGTGCCAGGCCCTGCGGCAGCTGACGCTCAACGCGCTGCCCAAGATCGAGGGGCAGAACCTGCGCTATCTGGCAAAGCTGAAGTCCTTCGAAATCCTGTTTCTTTCCGGGTGCAAGGGCGTCAAGGATGCAGACATGGAATGGGTCGGGCAGATGCTGACGCTGAAAACTCTGCATCTGGGAAACACCAGCGTCACCGATGCCGGCCTCGCCAAGCTCACCGGCCTGCGCCACCTGAAGGAGTTGTTCGTGTCCGCACCGCAGGTCACGCCTGAGGGCCTCGAAGTGCTCAAAAAAATCCGTCCGTACCTGGTCGTGACGTTTGCGAAGTGAGGGGAGGCGGCTTCCATCCATCCATCCCAATTCACCTTGCGGTTAGGTTCCTACGAGTATCTTCGCGCGCGCTCATGAAATCCATTCTCGCTGCTCTCCTGCCCGCGCATCGATCCGGCCCGCATGCGGCTTTACCTCCAGCACTTGGTGCGCAGCGGTTTCCTGCAAGCTCCGCCCCCATCTGGAACAGGAAATGCGACACCCACGGCATGAACGAGATCACTAAGCGCAAAAACTTCATCACGGTCACCGACGAACTGATCGCTTACCTCGACCAGTTTGGCCGCTGCTACTCGCTGCCGACGACGTATGACGAACTCCGCAACTTCTCCGAGAGCTACCCGCTCTTTGACAAGGAGGGCAACGCCACTCACTGGAGCAGCGTTCTCTATCCGCGTGAGCTGCAGCAGGAGATCTACCCCAAGCTCACCAGCATCTACTCCCAGCTCCGCACCGGCGACTTCCACGCCGTGCCGCATCTCTACGTCGAGCGCGTGGACTACTGCGAATTTGGCAACTCCCGCCCATTCCGCGTGCGCGTGGTGAATCAGTACAATGACAACTACGACCACTTCTACGTGAAGACGGCGGACGCCTCCCGCGTCTATGGCCTGGAGCTGGAGCACCTGCTCTCGCCCAACCGCATCAACTACCTCATGCACCGTGGCGGCACCCTGGTGGAGGAACACATCGCCGGCATCCCTGGCGATGCTTTCATCCGCGACTACCTGCACCGCCCCGACTTCAATGGCGTCCGCCTCGCCAAGGAGTTCGTCAAATTCAGCGAGCGCTGCTTCATCCGACTGCTCGGCGACATGCGCAGCTACAACTACGTCATCGACATGACGCCCGACTTCGAGGAGGTGCAGTACCGCGTCCGCGCTATCGACTTCGACCAGCAGAGCTACGAAGGCCGTAAAAGCCTCTATCTCCCGCAGTTCTTCAAGGAGAACAACCCCGTCGTCCAGCTCTGTGCCGCCTGCCTCAACACCCCCACCATGAAGCAGTACCAGGAGGAGGAGCGCAGCCTCATCTCCCGCCGCTACCTCTCCGAGCACCAGCGCATCAGCGCGCTGCTGCACTGCATGAAGAACAATGCCGTCGAGCCCTTTGAAAAAGTCGTCCAGCTCCGCGCCGAACTCGGCGAGTACCACAGCACCCACCTGTTTGACTCCTGCAAATCCATGGGTGAAATCGTCGAACGCAATCTCGACCTCATGCTCGGGCGGCATCTGGAATAATCCGAGATCGTGCTTGCTGCCAGCGCAGTCCTGATTTCTTCTGAGTTGACCATGGCTTGCAAACTCATCATTATCACCGGTGCCCAATTGGGCGTCGAACGCGTCGCGCTGGACTGGGCGCTGAAACACACCTTTCCCCACGGCGGCTGGTGCCCCAAGGGCCAGCTCCTCGGTGCAGCCGAGCCCCTCGATCCACGCTACAAGCTCAAGGAAGGCGAGACTGAAAACGTGCTGGAAGCCGTCGGCTCCAACGTGCGTGATGCCGAAGCCACCCTCGTCTTCACCCTCGCCGCCAAGGCCGCTGGCACCGCCCAGAAAGCCGTCAGCTCCGCCAAGAAGCAAAAGAAGCCCGTCTTGCATGTACATCGTGGCATCCTCGGTGTCTCCGAAAAGATCGTGACCTTCCTCGACAAATACTACGTCCGCCGCCTCCACGTCACCGGCTCCGCCGACACCGACGAACCCGGCGTCAGCGACTGGGCCGTGAACGAGCTTGAGAAAGCCAAAGGCATTCTGGACCGCCGTCCAGATTGAGCAGGGTGCCAATCCAGGGTGACGGGGTCTCCCGACCCCGTTCAAACCTCAGCAGCCAGCTACACTGCCGCAGATCACCAAAGTTCATTTTGAGTGGGGCTCTTTGGCAACTGGGTGGTGTTCGGCTGTCTAAGCAGGCCACGGTGCAAAGCGTTGACAAAAGCGCCACCTTTCCCTTATAACCCGGCCATGCCACGCAGCATTCGCATTCAAGCCGCCGGGGCCTACTTATTGAGTGGCAAGCCGGTTCTGTGCGCATTGACCTTGGTTCCCTTTGGTCAATTTGATCATCTCAGCCCCTGTGATGTAAGTTGGTGGCGCGGTGGTGGCGCTGTGATTGGTGACGTGTGTGCAATGAATTAAAATCTATCCGTTCCCCCTCCCCGCAGTCTCTAGATCCAACCAATCGCCCCCCGCTACTCAATCGCCCCAAGCGCACTCAGATCAAAGACCACCTCATTGACACGCACCAACGTCCCTTCCTCATGCGCCTCCAAATCAGCGAAGTTCGCCTGAATCCAGGGCCTGACTTCGCCGGGTTTCAGGGTGGCTAGGAAGGACCTACTCAGGCGCAGCAAGCAGGCCTCGCGTTTTTCCAGGCGCTGCACAGACACCTGCAAATGATCAATCGTGAGGGACCGATGCGCCGCCTGATACACGGCGAACGCCAGGGCGACCATACCGTGAGAAAGCCCGGACTGAATGAGTTCACCTCGACAAGCCACCAGAAAAGTGATTCACACAGCATTCTGTGAGACTTCCAGGGAACCGCTGAATGAAGCAACACCGCGAAAGATAAGAAGACCGCAGAGAATACTATCTGAATCTGACCTCTGCGGTCTTCTCATCTCTCGCGGTGTTCCATCTGAATTTCCCTGGGCAAACTTACACGCTGGGGACCGCACAGAGAATTGCCTTCGGCTCACTGCGCGGGTGCGACCACCTGCTCCCTCCTCCGGCCAATTTACAATTCCCAGTTTTCAGTTCCCAGTTTACAATCCCCCTTCAGCTCCCCCATTCACGCCGCCACTCTCTCACCCACGCATGCTCCTCCTCGCCAGCACTCCCGCCCACGGCGCGCTGCCTCCTCTGGGCATGCTTGCCCCGTTTGCCATCCTACTGCTGTGCATCGCGCTCATGCCACTCTTCGCCGCGCATTTCTGGGAGCATCATTATCCAAAGGTCGCCGTCACCCTGGGCCTAGTCACCGCCGCGTATTACGCCTGCGTGCAGCAGGACTGGCATCCGCTACACCACGCCGCACATGAGTACATCAGCTTCATGGCGCTGGTAGGCTCCCTCTTCGTCATCTCCGGCGGCATCAACATCCGCGTCAAAGGCGAGGCCACCCCGCTGGTGAACACGCTCTTCCTCCTCATCGGCGCGGTGCTGGCCAATCTCATCGGCACCACCGGTGCCTCCATGCTGCTGATCCGCCCTTGGATTCAGATGAACAAATTCCGCATCACCGGCTTCCACATCGTCTTCTTCATTTTCATTGTGAGCAACGTCGGCGGCAGCCTCACGCCCATTGGCGATCCGCCGCTTTTCCTCGGCTTCTTGCGCGGCGTGCCTTTCTTCTGGGTACTGCAGCACTGCTGGCAGGCCTGGGCGCTCGCGTTGGCGCTGCTGCTCGGCGCATTCTTCATTTTCGACATGCGCAACTTCGCCCGCATTCCCAAGGAAATTCGTGACCAGGAAACCGCGCACGAAGACTGGTACTTCAGCGGCCTGCTCAATGTCGTGTGGCTCGGTGTCGTGCTCGCGTCCGTCTTTCTGCCCAGGAGCGTGCAGGAGACCACGCTGCTGGGTGTCTTCTCCATCCCCGCCCTGGTGATGTTTGCTGCCGCTGCTGCTTCCTACTTCACCACCAAGGCAGAGGTGCATGAGTCGAATGACTTCAACTTCGGCCCGGTCAAGGAGGTCGGCTTTCTCTTCGTCGGCATCTTCCTCACCATGATCCCCGCGCTACAGATCCTGCAAAGCGGGCAGGGCGTGGACATCAGCTCGCCCATCCAATATTACTTCACCACCGGCGCGCTCTCCGCCTTCCTCGACAACGCGCCCACCTACCTCTCCTTCCTCGCCGCCTCCATGGGCCAGCAGCATCTCTCCGTCGATTCCCCTGCCGACGTGATGACCTTCGCCGCCACGCACGCGCCGCATCTCATCGCCATCTCCCTCGGTGCGGTGTTCTTCGGTGCAGGCAGTTACATCGGCAACGGCCCCAACTTCATGGTCAAAGCCATCGCCGACAAAGCCAAGGTCCACGCGCCCTCGTTCCTCGCCTACATGCTCCGCTTTTCCATTCCCATCCTCCTACCCATCCTCGCCCTCGTCGGCTGGCTCATGGTGAAGGGCGCGCATTAGCGCTGGATCATCACTTCAAAAATCAACAATCCTTGTTCATCAATCGTCAATCACGCCTAGCCAGGACACTCCAAAGCCAGAAGGATTGACGATTGTCGAACCATCGATTCGTTGATTGTTGAAGTTTCGAGCTGTCGTTTCATCCCGCACCATGCGCCTGCTCCTTCTCATTCTCCTCGCCATCGCTCTACCACTCCACGCCCAAAAGGCCGCACAGTCCCGGCGCCCGATCAAGCTGACCGATGTCGAAGTCGCGACCAAGGAGATCGTCTATAAAACCACGCCTCAGGGCGAGCTGAAGCTGCATGTGTTCGCGCCCAAAGGCGAAGTGCAGGCCGCCGTGCTGCGCCCCTTCGTCGTGTTTTTCTTTGGCGGCGGCTGGAAGAGCGGCTCCTACCGCCAGTTCGTCCCGCAGTCCGAATACCTCGCCAGCCGCGGCATCGTGGCCATCTGCGCTGATTACCGCATCCTGAGCCTCCACCAAACGACGCCCGACAAAGCCGTGGAAGATGCCAAGAGCGCCATCCGCTGGGTGCGCGGCCATGCCACCGAAATCGGCATCGATCCCACCAAGATCATCGCCGGCGGCGGCTCCGCAGGTGGCCACCTCGCGGCCTGCACCGCGCTCGTCTCCACCTACGATGCCGAGTCTGACGACAAAAGCATCTCCGCCAAACCCAACGCCCTCGTGCTGTTCAATCCGGCCATGAACATCGCCACGATCTTCAAGCAGAACGTCACCGCCAGCAATCCCATGACCCCGGAGATCGCGGAGGCCATCACGCCCAACAACTTTGTCACCAAGGACACCCCACCCGCAATCCTCTTCTTTGGCACCGCCGACAAACTCAAAGACGGCGGCGACGAGTACGTGCAGAAAGCCACCGCCCTCGGCCTGCGCACCGAAATGTGGACCGCCGCCGACATGCCGCACAGCTTCTTCAACCGCGAGCCATGGATTCAAGTCACCGCCAGGAAGATGGACGAATTCCTCGTCTCTCTCGGCTACCTCAGCGGCGAACCCACGCTCAAGCTGCCGGAGAATGCACCATCCTTAAAGCACGAGAACTGAGTGAAAAAAGCGCCGTGAGCAGCGTTACATCCCCACATGCTCACCGAATCCTCCCGCGCCGCCGATTTCCCCAGCCTCAAAGGCATTCATTACCTCAACACCGCCGCCGAGAGCATCCCGCCTCTCTGCGTGAATGAGGCGGTGGCGGAATACATGCAGCACAAATCGCTCGGCATGCGCGGCCGCGACTTCCACTTCCCACGCGTCGAAGCCTGCCGCGAGATCACTGCCAGGCACCTCGGCCTCAGCACCGATGAAGTGTCCTTCTGCTCCTGCAGTTCCGAGGCTTACAACCTCCTCGCCAACGCGCTACAGCTCACGCCGCAGGACGAAGTCGTCGTCACCGATCTCGATTTCCCCGCCGGTGCCACGCCCTGGCTCACCGCGCCTGAGGCTTCACGCCCCGTCACACGCCTGTGGCAGAATCGCGACGGTGCCTTGGACCTCGGCGATCTCGCCCCGCTGCTCAATGAGCGCACCGCCCTCGTGCAGGTCAGCCTCGTGAGCTTCTACAACGGCCACCGTATCCCCTTTGCCCCGCTGCGCGACACCATCCGCAAGCTCGCACCGCAGGCCGTCATCGCCGTCGATGTAACGCAGGCGTTGGGCCGCGTCGCGCTCGACTGCCAAGACGCCGACATCCTCATCTCCAGCACGCACAAATGGACCCTGGGCATCCACGGCGGTGGCGTCATCGGCATTCCGCAGAAATCCGCCGCACGCCTCACCACCCGCGCCGGAGGCTGGTATCACATCGCCAACGCCTTTGATGCGGATCGCTTTGAAAGTGTCCGCATCAAGCCCGGCGCGCTCAGTTTCTCCGTGGGCATGCCCAGCTTCGCCGCGTTGTATGCCTTGAATGCCTCGCTGCGTTACCTCGAAGCCGTGGGCATGGACAAGATCATCGCGCATGCCGATCCCCTCGTCGCGCGTGTGCATGCCGGGTTGCAGGAGCTGGGCATCACCGCACTCAGTGCCGCGCAGCCAGGCTGCTCCAGCGGCATCGTCGCTTTCAAGCATGAGAACTCCACGGCCATCAACGACGCTCTGCTCGCCCAAAACATCCACGTCATGCACCAGGTGGGTCGCATCCGCATCGCCGTGCATGGCTACACTACCGTCGAGGACATCGACAAACTGCTGGCCACGCTGCGCAGTTCCATCGGAGGTTAGTCCTCCGGCCTGACGCTGGATCGAGGCATCTTGCCTTTTTTCGGGACACCCCTTGCCCTGACAGTCAGCAAGCCTATCCTCTGCGACCTTGGACTGGGAATCGCCAAAACTCCTTCTGCTCATTCTGCCCGCAGTCGCTCTGCTGCTGTGGATCGAATCGCGCTCATCGCATCCCATGTCTGGACTGCGCAAGCGCCTGCTACTGGTCACCCGCGCTATCGGCGTCATGTTGGCGCTCGCCGCGCTCGCTGGACCGGCACGCGTCACGCAGACAGGCCGCAAGGCGCTCGGCATCATCGTGGATGCCAGCCAGAGCATGGGCGAGGAAGGCTTGAACAAATCCCTCGCTGAAGCCGCTCGCGTGCGCTCGGCGCTCGGCAGCGGGATCGATTCCTTTGTCGTCCAACTCGGCTCGAAGCCCGAACTCCTGCCCGCAGGCAGCACGCCCGCGATGCAGGCAGCCTGGCAGAAAGCCAACGGCGGTGACAGCCACTACGCCGCCGCCGTGGAATACGCGGAAGCGTTGTTTCCGCCAGGAGCCAGCCGCAACATCCTCCTCATTGGCGACGGCCACGAAACACGCGGCAGCCTGCTCGATGCCGCACGCGAAGCCGCCGTGTCCGGCATCAAACTGCACGCGCTACCCGTGGCGGGTCCGCGCCTACCAGACGCGCGCCTGCTGTCGCTCACGCCCAATCGCACCCGCCTATTTGAAGGTGCCAGCCTCAGTTTGACGGCGGTCTTTGAGAGCACCATCGAAGGCACGGGTACCCTGAAGCTCTACGAAAACGGCATCGAGGTCGAGAAGCGCCCCGTCACCCTCAAGCCCGGCACCCCGCAGGAGGTCGTCTTCCATCGCACCCCTTCCACGCGCAACACCTTCCAATACCGCGCCGTGCTGGAAGGCATCAAGGGCGACACACTGCCCGGCAATGACAGTGCGCTCGCCATCGTGGATGTGCGCGGACGCCTGCGCCTGCTCTACATCGAATCCGACGCCGCTGAAGGCCGCTACCTCATGCAAGCGATGGAAAAGGAGGGCATCGAACTCGATCTCCGCCAGCCGGGCAATCTCGCGATCACCTTTGAGCAGCTCGGTGGCTACGATGGAGTGATCCTCTCCGACGTTCCAGCGCATCAGCTTGGCGAGCCGCTCATGAACTCGCTGCGCGATTACGTCGATAAACTCGGCGGCGGCCTCATCATGCTCGGCGGGCCGGGTTCCTTCGGCGTCGGTGGATACTATCGCACGCCCATTGAAGAGGTGCTACCCGTGCGACTCAAAGCGCCGGACGAAGAAGAGAAACAAAGCGCCGCCGTCGCCATCGTGCTGGACCGCTCCGGCTCCATGGCGGGTGAAAAACTCGAAATGGCCAAGAGCGCTGCCATCGCGACCGCTGAAGTGCTCGGGCACAACGACTCGCTCGGTGTCTGGGCTTTTGATTCGGAGGCGCACGTCGTCGCACCCATGACGCGACTGACTTCGACAAACGCCGTGTCAGGTCAGATTGCCGCCATCGCTTCCGGTGGTGGCACCAATTTGCAACCAGCCTTTCAGCTCGGGCGCGAAGCCCTGCTGCGCACGAAGGCACGCGTGAAGCACATGATCATCCTCACCGATGGTCAGACCGCAGGCTCCGGCTACGAACAGCTCGCCACGCAGTGCCGCAACGAAGGTCTGACGATTTCCACCGTCGCCATCGGCGAAGGCTCGCATGTGGCGCTGCTCCAGGCCATCGCCTCCAGCGGCGGCGGTCAGTCCTACTCGACGATGGATGCCAGCAGCATCACGCGCATCTTCACGCAAGACACCCTGATGCACACCGGCCGCATGATTCGCGAAGAGCCCTTCATCCCCGTGCTGAAGGAAAAAGACCCCATGCTCACCAGCTTTGAAAAGTGGGACTCGCCCACGCTGCTCGGCTACGTGAAAACCACCCGTCGCACATCCGCCCAGGTGCCGCTCGTCACCGAAACAGGCGATCCCCTACTCGCGCACTGGCGCTTCGGTCTGGGCAAGGCCACCGCCTTCACTTCGGATGCGAAGAGCCGCTGGGCCTCGCTGTGGATCGCACGCTGGAGCGGCTTTGGCCGCTTCTGGTCCCAGGTGCTGCGCGACACCGCGCGCGCGCCGCAGGGACGCCTCATGGATCTGTCCGCACGCATGCAGGGAGATGACGCCCACATCAGCGTCGATCTTCTCGCCGACGCTGGCACCCGCGCCAACAACGCCACCGTCGCCGCCGAGGTGTTTCACGTCGCGGCGGATGCCCTGGGCGCACCTATGCAGGCCGTCCAAAAACTGACACTGCGGCAGGAAGCCCCCGGCACCTATGCCGCCGACTTCAAACCGACGCAGGCCGGTGTGTATCTCATCCGCGCACAATTCGGCGCTGAGATGGTCACCACCGGCCTCATTCACAATCCCTCCACCGAAGCCAGTCTGGGCACCGTCAACGACGCGCTGCTGAAGGAAGCCGTGCGCATCACCGGCGGCGATTACCTCACCGATTCCAAACGCCTGCCCAATCTCGAACCCACCAAGGCCGTCCAATACGAAGAACTCTGGCCCTCCCTGCTGATCGCGCTGCTGCTGATCTTCCTCATCGACACCGGCATCCGCCGCTGGGAGCATGTGGTGGGACTGTGGGAGTTGGTGCCGAAAGGAAAGGCGGCGTGAAGAGGAGGGGGATCATCTTGATCCCCGTTTGGCGTTGGTGGGCGAGGCGAAGTGTAGAGGGATCAAGATGATCCTTCTCCTGCCAGCAGCGGCTCCACGCGTTCGCGAATCAACGCCACCAACTCCGGATTCATGAATTCGTAATCATCCGGGATGTCGAGCACTTCGATGCGCAGGTCGCGCACGAGTTCAGGAAACTGCTCCCGCAGCCGCTGCTTGTGCTCATGCTCCATGACGAGCACAAAGTCCGCCCACAGCAGCAGCTTCTCCGACACACGGCACCGCGCCGCAGCACTCACGCCAGCGCTGCGCACTTCGACACGCGGATCATTTTGATACACCTTCTCTGCCGTCGGGCTGCGCCATTGGTTGCGGGAGCAGAGGAAGAGAAGGCGCATCATTCAAACGCTCACTTCTTCACCAACAAGCTCTTCCCCGTCATCTCCGCCGATGTCTTCACGCCGAGCATGTCGAGCAAAGTCGGGGCGATGTCAGCGAGCTTGCCGTTGGCGACGGTGTAGCTGTTCGCATCGGCGGCGACGTAGATGCCGTGGACGAGATTGGTGGTGTGCGCGGTGTTGGGACTGCCATCTGGATTGCGCATCGTCTCGCAGTTGCCGTGGTCGGCGGTGATGAAGAGCTTGCCGCCGAGTTCGAGGACTTTCTGTACAATGAGGCGCACACCGAGGTCGATAGTCTCACAGGCATGGACGCCTGCCTCGACGACACCTGTGTGACCGACCATGTCGGGATTGGCGTAGTTCATGATGACGAGGTCGTAGCTCTCTAGACGGCGCATCACTTCAAAGGTGAGGTCGGGCGCGCTCATCTGCGGCTTCTTGTCGTAGGTGGGCACTTCCTTCGGGCTAATGGCAAGGTAGCGGTCTTCACCGGGATTTGGCTCCTCGACACCGCTGTTGAAGAAGAAGGTCACGTGCGGGTACTTCTCCGTCTCCGCAGCGCGAAGCTGGGTCAAACCGGCGGCGGCCACCACCTGGCCGAGGTTGTTGCTCAGGCTTTCAGGCGCAAAGATCACGCGAGCACCAAGGGCGGTGTAGGTGGCGTCGTATTCCGTGAGTGTGTAGTAGCCAGTCTTCGGGGTGACTTCGCGATCAAAGCCATTGAAGTCAGCCTTCAGGAAAGCCTCGCTGAGCTGGCGGGCGCGGTCGGCGCGGAAGTTGAACCACAGGATGACATCGCCATCGCGGATGCGCTGCTCGTTGGCATTGGAGAAAATCATGGGCTGCATGAATTCATCCCCACGCGGGTCTTTCGGATAGGCGGCCTGCACGGCGGCGCTGGGCAGATCGGTGCGGACTTCACCACGACCGAGGACGATGGCGTCCCAAGCGAGCTTGTTGCGCTCCCAGCGCTTGTCACGGTCCATGGCGTAGTAGCGGCCAATGACGGTGGCGATTTTAGCACCGCTCGGCGCGAGGTCCTTTTCCAGCTTGGCCATGTAGGCGGCACCGCCCGTGGGCGAGGTGTCGCGGCCATCGGTAATGGCATGCACCATCAGATCGCTCACGCCAGCGGCTTTCGCGGCATTGCACAGGGCAGCGAGGTGGTCCTGGTGCGAATGCACGCCACCATCGCTGATGAGGCCGAGGAAGTGCAGACGCTTACCCTTGGCCTTCTCAAAGGCCTCCACGAGCACTGGCATGCTGGCGAGTTCGCCATCACGGATGCATTTGTTGATGCGGGTCAGATCCTGATACACCACGCGGCCTGCGCCGAGATTGAGGTGGCCCACTTCGCTGTTGCCCATCTGGCCTTCGGGCAGGCCCACGTCCTCGCCGCTGGCGCTGACGGTCCCCATCGGATAGGTGGAGTAGAGGTGGTCGTGGTAGGGGGTGCGAGCCAGCAGGGTGGCATCGCCATTGGCTACGGCTTGAGCTTTACCGCCGGGGTTGATGCCCCAGCCGTCACGGATAATGAGAACAACAGGTTTTTTGGTCATGAATATAAGGTCAATGGGTCAGAGCGGCGGTGCCGTCAAGGGCCGGGTCAAGGAGGAACGCCAGCCAGGAAAGCCTGAAAGCACCCTTTTGGCCACCCTGACTTTTTCTTGTCAAATCCCTAGCCTGCCCCGACCCGGCGTGTCAGATCGTTTGCGCTCCGGGCCGACTGAGAGTATAAAACGCGGCTTTTCCCCGCTTTTGCCGTCATTCCCGCCATGACCTCAGGACTGCATCCCAAACTCCCCACGGCCCTCATTGCCCTCATCGCTAGCGCATTGGCCTTGGCGTCGTTCGACGTGGCTCGTGCGGACGATGAGAAACCGGGCTTCTTCAAAAAGCTCTTTGGTGGCGGCGGCAGCAAGACCGAAACTCCGCCTGAACCGGAAAAAAAGCCAGAGGCCAAGCCTGCGCCCGCCAAAAAATCCAAGCCAGCACCCGAAAAATCCGCCAGCAAAGGCGCTGAGACTGGCAAACCGCCTCGGGTCATCATCACCACGACCGGTGGAAAAAAGGTGGAGATCGGCAAAAAATCAGCTCCTGCCAAGACGCCATCCAAGACCACCGCCAAGACGGAGACTCCCAAGGCCGCGCCCAAGCCCAAAGAAGAGCCAGTCAAAGACGTGACAAAATCTTCCTCCGCAAAGGACAACGAGACGCCGATGAAGGGTGAGTTCAAAGAGGACGACGACGACAAGACCGCTGCTGCAGAGAAATCCAAAGCCGTCGAAGTCCTGCCAGCCAACGGCGGCTGGGAGATCATCAAGATCGGCGGACGTGACTACGTGACGGCGGAGAGCATCCGTAATTTCTACAATCCGGTCTATGGCTTCACCACCTTCCGTGTGCAGGGCACGCACTTCTGGCTCGGCTCTTCCAAGCTCATCCTCAAGGCGCAGATCGGCTCCCAAGAGATGCTGATCAACAACATCAAATTCATCCTCAGCTTCCCGGTGCAGGAATACAACGGCAAGGTGCTCTTCTCGCGCCTCGATCTGTGCAAGCTCATCGACCCTGTGCTCTACCCCAGCCACATCCAGAACGCCGAGTACTTCGACACCGTCGTCGTCGATGCCGGCCACGGCGGCCACGATTCAGGTGCGCGGGGCGTGTATGGCTATGAGAAAGACTTCGCGCTAAAGATGGCCATGTCCGTGCGCACAGCCCTGATGCAGCGCGGCTTCAAAGTGATCCTCACGCGTGCGACGGACACCTTCATCACCCTCGGTGGGCGTGTGGCCATCGCCAACCAGACGCCGAAGAGTATCTTCCTAAGCTTCCACTTCAACTCCGGCGGCACCGCCGCCACGGGCATCGAAACCTGGGCGCTCACACCGCAGAGCGCTGCCGCCACGATCAGCCGCGGCGGTGGTTACAACATGAACGGCGTCACCGGCAACAAGCAGGACTCCGCCAACATCGCCCTAGCCACTGCCGTGCATGCCAGCGTCATCAGCCGCTTCAAGTTTGTGGATCGCGGTATCAAGCGCGCGCAGTGGAGCGTGCTCTCCGGCTGCAAACGCCCCGGCATTCTGTTTGAAGGCGGCTTCGTCACCAACGGCGCCGAATGCCAACTCGTCGCCTCCGAAACCTACCGCCAGCAAGTCTCCGCAGCCATCGGCGACGCCGTGATGAACTACCGCAAGGCCCTGGAATCCGCGATGGCCAAGCGATAGGACGTGGGACGGGCTGCCAGCCCGTCAGTATTGCGGATGTTTTCCACCCCTCAGGCTGGCAACCTCTAACATGAACTGAGGGATCGAGATGATCCCCATCCTTCAAACCTGCGGCAGCTTCTCGCGCAGAAGCGCGGCCAAGTCTGCCGTCTCCTCCAACGTAAATTCCGCATTCACCTTGGGTTCATGGTGGCTCAAAATGCGCACTGTACGCGGCACGCCAGCATTGATCGCCATTTGGATGTCACGATCATGATCGCCCACTAGCCAGCTTTGCGTCAGCTCCAGGCCGTGCTCATCACGCGCGCGGAAAATCATCTCGGCACTCGGCTTGCGGCAGGTGCAGGTGCCTGCGAGGTGAGTGCAGGTGTAGATGCCATCCAGCGCGGCGTCATGCTGAGCCAATTCGTTTTGCATGCGCGCATGCAGATCGTCGAGCGCTGCCTGGGTCATGAGGCCTTTGCCCACCCCCTGCTGGCTCGTCACCAGAATCGTCGCATAGCCCCGTGCGCGACACAGTGCCAGCGCCTCAATGATTCCCGGCGCAAAGTGAAAATCCTCCCAGCGCAGCACATAGCCGTCCCCTGGGGAGACATTGACGACCCCATCGCGGTCAAAAAACACAGCAGGACGAAGCGGCGAAACAGTAGGCATGCGACCACACGCATAGTCGCACTGCACCGCCAAGGAAACTGCTCTTTGCAGCCGTAAAAAAATCAGCGCCCACTTGAGCGCGACAGCGTCTTGGAGTGCTCCAGCCCTCTGGAGCTTTCCTTGGGCCTGAGGACACACGAAAGCGCCGGAGGATCGGCGCAGACCAGAACACTGCCGTCATCCTTCACCCAATAGGCGAGTTCGAGCCTGCATCATGCAAAGACTTCGACAGCCTAGTTACAGCTATGGAACCCCAGTGGAATTCCACAGCTCAATGGCCGACTGAGTCTTCTGGTCGTGCTCATAGCAAAGAATGCTCAGCGAAGCGGTATCGAGAAGAAAGTGATCGGCCTGCGCCACGGAAAGACTGATCCAGCGGGCAGCGAAAACGCGAGCGAAATGGCTGTGCGTAAAGAGGGCAATGTTCCCATGCATCTGACGAAGCTGGATGATGAGCTGATCGGCACGAAAGGCCACCTGCGCAGGAGATTCTCCCCCGGGGGCTCCATCCCAAAAGAGATTCCACTGCGGATGACCGGCGCGTACTTCCGCCGGAGTGTGGCCCTCGAAGTCGCCATGATCCCATTCAATGAGGTCTGGGTTAACAACGGCTGCTGCTTGCAGTCCGGCGAAGGCGCAGGTCTGCAATGCGCGCAGCAACGGGCTGGTGAGAACATGGGCGAAAGCGATGCCGTGCAGTCGCTTCCCAAGTGCGCGGGCGGCGTCCTCGCCGTGCGGACTCAGCAGAATGTCAGTGCGTCCGGTGTACTGGCCGGAGAGCGACCAAGCGGTGTCGCCGTGCCGAATGACGTGAATGCGGAGAGTCTCAGGAGTGCTCATCGGTGGAATGATAGTCCCCACGGCGGGCAGCCTGATTGCAGCGGATGCGATGAATCAAGGCGCTTTGTGCGGCAACCACTTGAGTTGCCTGACCAGCCCAGATTTCCAGCGCCGGCTGCTGAAGGGCGCGGGCAAAGGAGAATGCCAGCGCCCAGGGCAGGCGTGATTTGCAGCGGACGCTCATGGCGTTCAATCGCAACGTCGCGAGTTCGGCGGGCTGACCACCGGATAGAAACGCAATGCCTGGCACGGCTACAGGCACAGCTTGCAGAAGGCAGGTCACCGTTGCATCCGCGATTTCATTTGCAGAATCCTGCTCTGAGCACGCCAAACCAGGTAGAACCATGTTAGGCTTCAAGATAATGGCTTCCAGTATAACGCTCTGGGCATAGAGGTGACGGAAGACCTCATGCAGCACCTCCTCAGTCACGGCGCTGCACTGCTCCAAAGTGTGCGCGCCATCCATCAGGACTTCCGGCTCGACGACGGGGACCAGCCCCACTTCCTGGCACAAGGCGGCGTAGCGGGCCAGATCCTGCGCATTGGTCTCAATGCAGCTCTGGCTGGGTGTACCTTCGCCAATGGTGAAGACGGCGCGCCATTTGGCAAAACGGGCACCCAATTCGGCATACTCCATGAGGCGTTCACGCAGGCCATCCAGACCTTCTGTGATCTTCTCGCCTGGATGCTCTGCCATATCCTTCAGCCCCAGGTCCACTTTGATGCCCGGCAGGATGCCGGAATCGATCAAGACATTGACGAAGGAAGTGCCCTCCTTGGTGCGCTGGCGAATCGTCTCGTCGGACAATATCGCGCCGCTGATACCCGCACTGAGTCCCGGCGTGGTGATGAGCAAGGCCCGATAATCGCGCCGCATCTCTTCATCCTGGGGGATGCCCAGCGCGGCAAAGCGCTTGTTGCACGTGGGCGTGCTTTCATCCATCGCGAGCAGTCCTTTGTCACCTGCCACGAGCGCGCTGGCGGTATTGATGAGTGCCTGGATGTTCATGGTGAGTGGTGCCATAGCCAGTTGCGAATCTCCGGCATGTCCTGACCGTTGGCGTTGATGTAGCGTTTGTGTTCTGCGAGTTTGACGATGAGATGCTGCTTCAGCTCTAGACCCTTCTCACCCGTCTGCGGCAGGCGGTCAATCGTGTCCATGACGAGATGGAAGCGATCCAACTCGTTGAGCACCGTCATGTCAAAGGGCGTGGTGATCGTGCCTTCCTCTTTGTAGCCACGGACATGAAAGTTGTCGTGGTTGGTGCGACGGTAGGTCAGCCGGTGGACCAGCCACGGGTAGGCGTGGAAGGCGAAGATGACCGGCCTAGTCTTGGTGAAGAGAGCATCGAAGGCTGCATCACTCAATCCGTGCGGGTGCTCGCTCTGCGGCTGGAGTTTCATGAGATCGACCACATTGACGACACGGATTTTCAGGTCAGGCAATTGCTCCCGCAAGATGGAAACGGCGGCAAGTGTCTCCAACGTGGGCACATCGCCGCAGCAGGCCATGACGACATCCGGCTCCCCGCCATCCTCATTGCTGGCCCAATGCCAGATGCCGATGCCGTCAGCGCAATGTTTGGTGGCAGCGTCCATATCAAGCCATTGCGGCGCGGGATGTTTGCCGGCAATGACCACATTGACGTAGTGCCGACTGCGCAGGCAGTGGTCCATCACGGACAGCAGGCAGTTCGCATCTGGCGGCAGATAGACGCGCACGACGGAGGCCTTTTTATTCACGACGTGGTCGATGAAGCCGGGGTCTTGATGCGTGAAGCCGTTGTGATCCTGCCGCCAGACATGCGAGGCCAGCAGGTAGTTCAGTGAGGCGATCGGCTTGCGCCATGGCAGGCCCGCCGTGACCTTCAGCCACTTGGCGTGCTGGTTAAACATCGAATCGACGATGTGAATGAAGGCCTCATAGCAGTTGAAGAGCCCATGCCGACCGGTGAGCAGGTAGCCTTCGAGCCAGCCTTCGCACTGGTGCTCGCTGAGCATCTCCATCACACGTCCGGTCGGCGCGAGCCATTGGTCGGTGGCCTCAGTCGCGGCAGCCCACTGCCGTTCGGTGGTTTCAAAGAGGGCTTCGAGTCCGTTTGACAGCGTTTCATCAGGACCAAAGACGCGGAAGTTTTTCTGCGCGTCATTGAGCTTCATCACGTCGCGAAGGAAGGGGCCGAGCACATGGGTGTCGCCAATGCCGGGCATGCCGGGTGTAGGCACCTTCGCTGCGTAGTCGCGGAAGTCTGGCATCTGCAAATCGCGCAGCAGCAGGCCGCCGTTGGCATGCGGGTTGGCCCCCATGCGCCGGGTGCCTGTGGGCGCGAGGTCGGCGAGTTCTGGCTTCAACCGGCCCAGCTCATCAAAGAGTTCCTCAGGCCGATAGCTGCGTAGCCAGTCTTCCAGCAGCTTGAGGTGTCCAGGATGTGTCGCAGGATCTGAAATCATCGGTTGTAAACGTGGCCTCCTCGCTCTCGGGTGCTAGCTCACGAAGAAAAGCCAATGCTGCTCTGCCTGTGACGGCGATGGAATGTATTCGGGATCTCGTGGAATGAGGGCTATTCAATGATCAGACATGGCGAGGTGTTGCGTGGTTTGTTGAACGTCCCGGCTCAGTCACCAGCAACCAGGAATCGTCGCCACTATTGAGACTTGCATAACAGACTGACATCGTTGTCTTGAAGGCCAACGGCCTTCCGTCATATAGCCCAGGCGGTGCCGAGCCTTAGCGAGTGCTCCCCTGGGTTCTGGCAGACAATCCGGGAAGCAAACCCAGTGCTCCTC
>CAINGK010000068.1 GCA_903848465.1 uncultured Verrucomicrobiota bacterium | reverse complement strand
TTGGGGCCGCGATTCCCAAGGGAGCACTCCCCAAGGCTCGGCACCCTTGGGCTGCATGACGGGACCGCGTTGCGGTCCAATGCACCATGCAGCGTTTTAGCCTAGATTCCGTGACGGGAACGGAGTCCGGGTGCCATTAGACTGCCGTGCCATACAAATCAGCCAAAGTGCCCCCATTCAAAATGAAGGTTTGTGATGCGCAGCAGTATATAGCGGGCATTTCTGCCCGCTGGGTGCTGAGATCGACGGACAAGAGTGTCCATCGTACTCAAGGCGATGTGATCACTTTCTTGCCGATGCAGTACAGCTTCTCTTCGGAGCGGATGAAGAGGCAGCCGCCGGAGACGGCGACGCTGGCGCGGACGCTGGCGGCGTTGCCGTTGGGTTTGGTGCCGTTGCCCATGTCGTTGACGCCGAGCAGTTCAAACTTGTCGGTGTTGGCTTTGGCGACATAGACTTCGCCCCAGAAGTTGATGCAGTACACTTTGTCGTCCACCACAGTCGGGCTGCTTTCAAACTTGGTCTTGCCGCCGAGTTCGCCGGACCACAGGACCTTGCCGGTTTTTGGCTCTAGGCAACTGAGGATCTTCTTGCCGCCGTCGAGGACGTAGAACTTGCCTTTGTAGAAGGCGGGGGTGGGCACGTCGCTGGTGACACCCTTCGGCTCGGTCTGCCAGGTTGGCTTGGTTTCGCCTTTGGCGTCGAGCGGCATGGCAAAGACGGGCGAATTCTTTGGGGCGCAGACGATGGCCATGCCGTCGCCAGTGACGGGGGAGGGGACGAGGCGGAAGAACTTGTTGTAGCCTTCGCCGGGTGGGTTCCAGGTGGCGATGCGGGAGAATTCCTTGCCGGTGGCGGCGTCGTGGATGGTCAGGGTGTCGCCGCCGGAGATGAGCATGAGGCGCTTGCCTTTGTGGGACGCGAAGATCGGGCTGCTGAAAGCCTCCAGCGATTCGGTGGAGCCAAGGCTGGGGCGGATGTGCTTCCAGATGTCCTTCCCGGTAGCAGGGTCCAGGGCGAGGATGTAGCTGCTCATGTCCTTGCCTGCGGTGCCTTTGGAAAACTTGCCTTGGAATTGGAAGGCTTCATTGCGTTGCAACACCTGGATGTAGAGCTTGCCACCATCCAGGGCGGGGCTGCTGCCATAGGTCCACTGGGTGGCGAAGGCACCGTGCGTCTCTTTGAAGTCGCGCTTCCAGATGATCTTGCCGTTGAAATCACATGCGGCGGCGATGGCGTTGGCGAAGAGGAAATAAACGTGGTCACCGTTCGTCACGGCGGAGGGGCTGGCGAGGTTGCTTTTGTCATCCCACTGAATCTCGGAGCCTTCGCTGATGGTGACGCGCCACTTTTCCTTGCCGGTCTGGGTGTCATAGCAGAGGCCGACGAGTTTTTTCTCCGCATCAATCGGGGCGGTGATGAAGAGGTTATCTCCCCAGATGACGGGGACGGAGGCGGAGAGGCCCGGCACACTTGCGGCCCAGCGCACGCCTTCGGTGGGGCTGAACTTCTCCGGCAGGCCGGTTTCTCCTGATGAGCCGTCTTGGTTCGGTCCGCGCCAGCTCGGCCAGTTTTCGGCGAGGGCGGCGGAAGAGAGAGACAAAGTGGCGAGCAGGAGTGCGGCGGGTAATTTCATGGCGGATGGGAGAGAAGCGAATACGCACTGGCATGTCGAGATGTTTTCGCGAATTGATCGTTTACTTTGAATCTCACCCCCTGGCAATCCACCGCGCTCGCCCTTTTCGGCTTTGCCGCTGGGCTGGTGCTGCACCTGCGCTGGCATCCGCTGCGCAGGCATTTGTCGGACGCGTGGGACTGCCTGCGGCTGCGGCCGGCTTTGATCCTGTGGACTGCCGGGGCCATGCTGCTGGCCCGTGTGTATGGCGAGACACCGCATGCGCCCTATTCGATGGCTCAGCTTACCGATTGGCAGGAAATGCTCCTGCCGCTGGCGCGTGATGCGCTGGCGCATCTGGCCGCACTGCCGCATGTGCTGCTGCCGCCGTGGCCGCTGGCCTGCATGGTTCCTGTGGTGCTCGTGTTTCTGACCGTGCGCATCTGGCGCTGGCCCTACCGCTATGGCGAGCGCAGGCCTGGGCCGGAGCAGAAGTTTGGCCTATTCGTCGTAACGCTGCTGGCGTTTGTCTGGCTGGGGCTGGAGGGCTCCAGTGCGCGGCACATGCTGAGTGAAGGAGTTGAAACGCTGAAGCTGGGGCTGCGCTACGTTTTTACCGCCCTGGCTGCTGCGAGCGTGCAGGTGTGGCTGGTGCGCTTTGTCATGGCCTGGGAAAAGCCGCAGGAAACGGAGGCCGGTGGCGATGCCGCTGCTGCGCTGGAGTACACCTTTGCGCGCTGGCAGGGCGTGGCGTGTCTGGCGGGGTTTGACCTGCTGTGGATGAGCTGGCGCTGGTGGCAAATGAATACGCCGCAGAGCATCGGCGCGTGGTGGTGGATCGAGCTGCTGCTGCTCTTTGCGGCGCTGCCGGTCGCGGTGGCGGCGGTTGCTGGGCCCTTTTGGCAGCAGGGAGCGGCGGCTTTGCGCATTCTGTGGCGCGCGGCTGTGCCCTTGGGGCTGCTTTCCATCACGGCGCTCTGCCTTTTTATTCTCGCGCTCTACACGGTGGAAATGGGGCGTGCTTGGGGCGTGGAATCGCCATTTTGGCGCATCATCGAGCAACCGCTCAGTGCATTGGTGCTTGCCATGCTCGATTGCTGGCTATTGCTAGCGGCTCTACTTCTCATGCTCCGCCTTGGCTTTTCACGTTCTCATTCCGCATGACCAGCGGCACGCTTTCTCCTGAACAGATCGTGCGGCGGGCGAAGTCGAACCTCGCTTTCGCGCTCGCCTGCCTGCCCAAGGAACGCCGCCGGGACATGATCGCGTTTTACGCCTTCTGCCGTGTGGTGGATGACATCGCCGATGATCCGAAGGCCAGCCCCGCAGACAAGGAGAAGGAGCTCAACCACTGGAAGGAATGCGTGGAAAAAGGCGAGCCGCCGGGGCACCCGGTGCTGGATGAAATGCTCGTGCTGCCGCAGAAATATGGGTTTCCGCGCGCGTGGCTGTGCGAGATCATTGATGGCGTGGCCAGTGACATCTCGAAAACGCGCTACGAGACCTTTGAAGAACTGCTGGGCTACTGCTACAAGGTGGCGAGCGTGGTTGGGCTGGTGAGCATCGAAATCTTCGGCCATCAAAACCCCGCCACCAAGGACTACGCTATCAATCTGGGCTACGCGCTGCAGTTTACGAACATCATCCGCGACGTGGGGCAGGATGCGCGGGAGACTGGCCGCATCTACCTCCCGCAGAGCGAGCTGCGGAAGTTTGGCGTGCTGGAAAGCGAAATCATGGATGCGCGCCCGAGCGAGCGTTTCATCAAGATGATGGATTTCCAGTACCAGCGCGCACGGGACTACTACGCGGCTGCACAGAAGGCGCTGCCGCCGGAAGATCGCAAAAACATGGTGGCGTCAGAAATCATGGGCGCGATCTACTCGCGCATCCTCGAAAAGCTCAAGCGCGAGCGCTATCCGGTCTTTGAGAAGCGCTGCAGGCTGAGCAAAATACACAAGATCTGGATTCTTGGGAGCCATTTGATCAAGGCGCGGTTTGCCAGGTGAGCCGTAGCCATGCAATAAGGAGCAAAGAGCGCGACAGCGTTTTGGAGTGCTCCAGCCCTCTGGAGCTTTCCGCAAGCCATTGGACACTCGAAAGCGCCGGAGGACCGGCGCACTCCAAAACGCTGCCGCGAGCCTTCACCCATAGTGCGAAGGCGACCCGCTGCGGGCTCGGAGGCCCGCGCGCCTTGGGCGCTGTGGCCTGCGGTGCGGTATTCGCCACAGCCATCTCAGGGTCTTGAGTTGACCCGTTGCGGCGCAACGGGTCAACTTTGCTCCAATACTTTTCTGATAGAAACCGCGCTTTTTGTGCGGCTATTGCATTCCCCGATTTCTCATGCGTCCTCTAGCACTTCTCTTCCTCCTTGCGGTGGCCTCTGTTGGCCACGCCGAAACCAAGCCGCTCAAAGCCCTCCTCATCGCCGGTGGCTGCTGCCATGATTATGCGAAGCAGCATGTGATCCTGAGCCAGGGCATCCAGGCGCGGGCCAATGTGCAGGTGGATGTGGTGTGGACGGACGACAAGTCTGTGACCCCGCCGCTGCCGCTGTATGACAATCCTGATTGGGCGAAAGGCTACGACATCATCATCCATGACGAGTGCGCTGCTGGCGTGAAGGACATGGCGGTGGTGAAGCGCATCCTGGATGTACACAAGACCGTCCCCGCCGTGCATCTGCACTGCGCCATGCACAGCTTCCGCACCGGCACCGATGCTTGGTTCAAGCACCTGGGCATCCAGTCGGCCTCGCATGGTCCGCAGGAGCCGATTGCGATCACGTTTGTCGATAAGGGGCACCCGATCACCAAGCCGCTGGCGGACTGGACCACGATCAAGGAAGAGCTGTACAACAACGTGAACATCTTCGACGGCCATCCACTGGCGATGGGCAAGCAGGTCGTGAAAGGCAAGGATGTGGACTACGTGGTGGCCTGGACGAATGAGAAATCGGGTGCTCGCAGCTTTAGCACCACCATTGGCCACAACAACGACACTGTGGCGGATGCGCGCTACCTGGATCTCGTGACCCGTGGCCTGCTGTGGGCCATGGACAAACTCCCGCCGGATTATCTGACGCCGTTCAAGGGCGAGAACAAGATCACGTTTGTGGCTGCTAAGCCCGTCGAGGCTCCGAAGCCGAAGCCGCCGGTGCTGCCGAAGGACGGCCTGCCGGTGAAAGCCAGCGCCAGCAGCGAAGAGAGCGGCAAGGAGAACTATGCCTGGAAAGCGGTGGATGGCGATGAGGGCACCCGCTGGTGCGCCGCGAATCCCAATTACCCGCAGTGGCTCCAGCTTGAATTCGAAAAGCCGCAGACGCTTACCGGCATCCAGACCACCTGGGAAAATGGCGGTGTGTATCAGTTCAAAGTCGAAGGCAGCCCCGATGGCAAAGCGTGGAGCACGCTCGTCGATGGCAGCGACAACACGAAGAACGCGCCTTACTCGAACGACTTCGCTAAGGTGGACGGCATCCGCTTTGTGAAGATCCATGCGCTGGGCAAAACGAGCGGCGGCTGGGCGAGCATTCGTGAGGTGCAGCTCAAAGGTCCCAACCTCAAAGCCGTCGCGCCGAAGCTCAGCGAGGCGCAGAAAAAGGAATACGACAAGGCCAGCGACCCGCTCAAAGACGCGGGCAACGTGGCACCGAAGATCGTGAAGCTCACGCCCGAGCAGGAGGCGGCTATTTTGAAGGATGTGAAGGTGGCTGATGGCTTCGATGTCTCCCTCTTTGCCAACAGCGCCGCTGCGAATTACCCGGTCTTCCTGGCCGCAGAGCCAGACGGCACGCTCTATGTCAGCAGTGATGGCGACGGCTCCGTGGAGCGCAAACCCAACCGCGGACGCGTCATCCGCCTGCGTGATCTCGATGGCGATGGCCGTGCGGATGAAACGAAGGTCTTCTGCGAGGTGGACAGCCCGCGCGGCCTCGTGTGGGACCACGACCGCCTCTTTCTTGTGCATCCGCCGCACCTCAGTGAGTTCATTGATGCCGATCACGACGGCGTCGCCGAAAAACAAAACATCCTCGTCAATGGCATCGCCTTCGGTTTCAAAGATCGTCCGGCTGACCACACCACCAACGGCCTCAGCCTCGGCATCGACGGCTGGCTCTACATCGCGGGTGGTGACTTCGGTTTCATGGATGCCGTTGGCACGGACGGGAAGCATTTGCAGCATCGCGGCGGCGGTGTCATCCGCGTGCGCCCTGATGGCACCGGCTTGGAAATCTACAGCACCGGCACGCGCAACATCCTCGAAGTCGCCATCAGCCCGCTGATGGACATCTTCGCGCGCGACAACACCAACGACGGCGGCGGCTGGAACGTGCGCTTCCACCACTTCACCGGCCTCGAGAACCATGGCTACCCGCGCCTCTACAAAAACTTCCCCGACGAATGCATCGCCCCGCTCGCCGACTACGGCGGCGGTTCAGGCACTGGTGCGGTTTACATCGACGAACCCGGCTTCGGCGAGTGGAACAACGCGCCGTTTACGTGCGACTGGGGCACTGGTGCCCTCTGGCATCATCAGGTGAAGCCCAAAGGGGCGACGTTTGAAGAAACTCGCAAGCCCGAGCCCTTCATCAAAATGACTCGCCCTACCGACGCCGATGTCGATGGGATGAGCCGCGTCTATTGCGCCAGTTGGAAAGGTGCCACCTTCGGCTGGGCTGGACCCGATGTGGGTTACATCGTGCAGGTGAAGCCGAAGGGATTCAAGGCGGAGCCGCTGCCGGATTTCGCGAAGGCGAAGGATGCGGAGTTGGTGAAGTATCTCGATCTCACCACGCCACAGAGCTATCGCCGTCGCATCGAGGCTCAGCGTGAATTGATGCGCCGTGGGAACAAGAAGTCTGAAAGCTATCTTGCTCAGTATTCGACACTCAGGAAC
The DNA here is from genome assembly GCA_903848465.1 of uncultured Verrucomicrobiota bacterium. Lineage (GTDB taxonomy): Bacteria > Verrucomicrobiota > Verrucomicrobiia > Verrucomicrobiales > Verrucomicrobiaceae > Prosthecobacter. The sequence goes on along the minus strand of CAINGK010000068.1, from coordinate 1,847 downwards.
GCGGATCGTAATCTGGTCGCCTCACTCAAAGAAAAAGCTTCCAACGAGGAAGTGATCGCCGCCACTGCACATGCTGATCCGGTCATCTCACACACGGCGATCCGCGCCACGGCAGCGCGCCAGCTCAAGCCGCAGGCTTTGAGTTCCTTGGACAGCACGAAGGGTAACCCTACCGCGATTCTCCGCGCTCTTGCCATGATGCACCAGCCTGAGGTCGTTACCGGTCTCATTGCGCGTCTCGGCAAAGCCACCGATCCGGCGTTGCGCAACGGCATCCTCGCCGCCCTGTGCCGTCTGCATTTCCAAGAAGGCGAGTGGAAGGGCGACTCCTGGGGCACGCGCCCGGACACGCGCGGGCCGTATTACCAGCCGGAGGCGTGGAGCGAGACGCCAAAGATCGCGGCTGCGTTGAAGGAAGCGCTGGCCAAGGCCTCGGCGGAAGAGGCTGCTTTCCTGGTCAAAGAAATGAACCGCAACCGCATTCAGTTCAATGAAGCGCTCGTCCGCATCCTGGAACTTGCCAAAAAGGATGAGAAGGTGATCCCGGATGCGGTGGCGCAGCTTGCCACGGCAGACACGATTCCTGCGGATGCTGTGCCGCTCTTGGTGGCTGCCGTCAAATCGGCGGAAAAAGGCGACCAGTCGGTTAGCCCTGTCACGCTTTCTAAGGCCATCATGGCGCTCACCAAAACCGACAGCGCGGAGGGAGTCAGCGCCACGCTCGCGGCATTCCACTTCTTGAAGCATGCGAAAGACGCCACCAAGGAATTTGATGATGCTCGCAACGCCTTCATGAACGCGCCGAAGCTGGAGAATCATCACCAGCTCGTCGAAGACGCCGCCGTGAAGCAGCTTGGCAAGCCCGTGGGCATCTGGGCAGATGCGGCCCTCATCTCACTCAGCACGCGTAAAAGCGGTGCCCCGGAGTCGCGCGAACTTTCCGCCAAGGCGCTCGACGCCGGGTGGCAGATTCCACAGCGCCGTATCCAGATCATCTCTGGAGCTGGAGAGGTGAAGAGCCTCGCGTATGCCGATAAAATCATCGCCGCACTCGACGATCCCGACAAAGCCGTCGCCGCACAGGCGAAGATTATCGCGGGCCGCATGAAACTGGAGAAAAAGGCCAAAGACACCAGTCCGCTCATCGGCTCTTTGAAGCCCGAAGACGCGCTGGCCGCCGTGATCAAGACCAAGGGTGACATCGCCATCGGCGAGCAGATTTTCACCAAGGCCACCTGCATCGCCTGCCACACCACCAAGGAGTCCGAAGCGCAGAAGGGGCCGTATCTCGGCAACATCGCGCAGACCTACAAGCGCCCTGATCTCGCGCAGAACATTCTCGACCCCAACAAGACCATCGCCCAGGGCTTCGTCACCGAGGTCGTCACCCTCAACGACGGCACGCAGCAGTTGGGCTTCATCACCCTGGAATCCGCCGACAACGTGAAACTGCGCAACGTCGCCGCGCAGGAGTTCACCTTCGCCGTGAAGGACATCAAGAGCCGCCAAAAGCTGCCTATCTCCATCATGCCTCCTGGGTTGATGACGAACTTCACCGTGCGTGATTTCGCCAGCCTGCTCGATTACCTGGAGTCGCTGGCGAAGAAGTAAGGCGACAGCAAAGTAGCCTTGTTGCTGTGCAACAAGGGTGCGCTTTCGCATCGTCCCAAAGTTCACAGTACTTCATACTGTGGATGTAGGATGGGAGTGGCGACAGCCCTGGTCTTTATACACTTTTTTCGCACGGAATTGTTGTTTTGGATTTCGGAAGGCTGCTTGGGTCGAAAACCGCGCGGCGACATTTGTTTTGTCGCAATGGAGGTGTCAAGCCTCGCGGCTTGCGGGCA
>CAINGK010000067.1 GCA_903848465.1 uncultured Verrucomicrobiota bacterium | reverse complement strand
TCTGTTATTGCTTCTGCCATGAGAGCCAACTTCGCAAAGCGGCCCTCCCACTTATTAACATCAAATTCAAAAGTACAGAGGAAACTTCAGCTTTTTTTGACTCAAGATGTGTATAAAGACCAGGGCGACAGCCCGCCCGTTTGTGAGCGCGTGAAATCGGTAATGGCAACCGCCTTCCACGCTTCCTCCTGCCATCGCAGCCCCCTGGGTGCGCTTCCACGCAACACCACTTTTCAGCCCGGTTGCCAGTTGCCCACCCTATATACTGAAGTTGGCAACCGGCAACCAGTCCCTACCAACCCTGCGGCACCGCGCCATCCACGGCTGGTAGGGACGTGCTGTGCGCGTCCCGAGAATCCTTCGTCCCAACGCGTGCTTCTGCCTCAACACTCCCCCATTTCCAGCCGCCCCACCTCCGGCCAATTTAAAATTCTCAGTTTTCAGTTCCCAGTTTACAACCTCAGTCCTTCAAAGCCTTGGCGAAGAAGGATCCCCAGCCCCTCCCGCAAACACGCACGACACCACGCTCAACCCAGCGTTCCTTCCTACATCCCACCAAGAGCCAGCGGCAGGCATTCACCCCATAGCGCCCACGGGCCGCGCTGCCTATCTTGCGACGATCACACCCCGCAACCACCCACCCAACTCATGAACACCAGCCCTCCCCCCTTCGACCAACTGCCCCAGGCCGCCAAAGACCTCGCCGACCACGCCACTCAAGCAGCCAAAGACGCCGCCGAGCGCGGCATCGCCGCCACCAAGGATGCCGCCCAGCACGCCAAAGACATCTACCGCTCCGCCGCCGTCCGCGCCGAGGACATGTACCACACCGCCGCCGTCCGCGTCGATGACACCCTGGTGCAGTCCAAGCAATACGTGCGCGACAATCCCCTCCCCGTCGTCCTCGGAGCCTTCACACTCGGCCTCACCCTCGGCTGCCTAATGTGCCTGTCCCACCATCACCCAGAACCCACCTTGCGGGAGCGGTTCCGCTGGTAAGCGGAGAGGCTGTGCGCGCTGGTTTCTGGCGGCTTTCCCACTCGTTTTCAGCGCATCTCCCTTTCACCTCGGGCATCCTGCCTCAAAGAACATACTTCACTTCGCGAAAGCGGTGTGAATGGCACACACATAACGGCTGGCTGCGTCTCCAGTTCATTAGACATGAGGTAAGACACAAAACCAGACAGCAATCGCAAGCACCAATAAAAGATACCCGAGAAATGTGAACTGCTGCCGCTTTTGCGCTTGTGCCAGCTCTCTAAGTGCCTGGGGATCAATCCCCCCATCGGGTGAGTCAGGAAAGAGGACCTTGGTCACGTCAATTCCTCCGAAGAGGTTGTTGAGAATCATCACAGGCGTCACCAGCACTCCCGCAATACTCCACCAGCCCGTGACAAAGCAAAGAAGGGCATGCTTGACGCCCGCCTTGGAACGACTGGCATTGGCTGGCAGCCACTCATACCTTGAATGATTGATAGTAATGACCAGCATGGAAAAAATCCATCGATACTCAATGACTCGACCGCCATGCTTCTCGATCTGTGACTTCAGATAGCCAATATTGGAGATTTCAACCTTGCGGGTCCAAGAGATGGGAATAATCATGAGAGTAAGCTTAGTTTCTTGAGCAGGGGGCCAATCTCTGGCACGAGGCGGCGCGGCGCTCAATCCAGACTAAGTGCCTCATGTGTTGAACCAAGTCAGGAAGTGATGATGATGACTTCAGTGTGCGAAAACGTTGGCAGCCCCCTGACAAGGCACTTGATCATCTTCTCGCGAAATTATTCAAGGATGTAATCAATGTTTTGCAACGCAGGGTGATCTACTGAAATGGGATCGTCCGTGAGCATGAGTTCGATGCATCCTGTGTCATCACCCCACAACTGGAGTGCATCCACTGTGGGTGGTGTGGACCCGTTCGAAAAGGTAAACCGCAGATCGAGCGTGTCTGGGCTGGCAGTCCTCACTGATCTGCACCACAGAAACCAACGTTGATGCTCGCGGTGATTTCTAAAATCATCGCGGAACACCTCCGGCATTTCAGGCGAGGAGCCTGGGCACCTCCTCACTGCGCCAAAAACTCATCCAGCGCCGCCTTCGTAATCCGGTACTGCGTCCCAATCTTCTTCGCCTTGATCTGTCCGCCTTCGATGCTGGAAATCACATCCGCCTCGGTAACACCAAGTGTCTGCGCCACCTGCGCAGGCGTGAGAATCTCAACCGAAGGCGCAGCGGCGGGAGCAGGAGCCGCAGCACCAGGCAGCGGCGGCGGTGTAGCACCACCAGCCGCAGGATTCATATTGAACGCTCCCTGCGCCATCATGTTCTGCGCCATGCCAAAACCCATCGCGAGTTCAGCGGCGGCTCCGGCTGGGCCGGTGCCCCCTTTGCCCATGCCTTCCGCCATCTGAAACTTCGCGTAGTCGTTCAGATTCCCGATAGCGCCCATGCTGCTGCGCTTGTCGATGGCGGCCTCGACTTCCGGCGGCACGCTGGCGTTTTCCAGGATGAAGCTGGTGATCTCAATGCCGTACTTGCCCTGCGTCGTCGGATTGATGATGGGCAGCAGCGCCTCACCCATTTCAGAGTAGCGGGTGGCGAGGTCGAGCACCGGCACCTTGGCAGTGGCGAGCGCGTCCGTGAACACGCTGACGATGCGGCTGCGCATCGTGTCGGCAAATTCATCCAGGCGGAAACACTGGTCCGTGCCAGCCACTTCCTTCAGGAAGAGCTTAGGGTCGGAAATCTTGAAATCAAAGGTGCCAAAGGCGCGCACGCGCACGATGCCGAAGTCCGCATCCCGCATCATGATCGGGTTGCTCGTGCCCCATTTGTTGCCGGTAAAAAGGCGCGTGGTGACGAAATACACGTCCGCCTTGAAGGGCGACTCCAGCCCGTACTTCCAGCCCTTGAGCGTGGAGAGGATGGGGATGTTGTCCGTCACCAGCGAGTGCTTGCCGGGACCAAAGGTGTCGCCGTATTCACCCAGATAAACAAACTGCGCGATCTGCGACTCCCGCACGATGAGCTGCGCGCCGCGTTTGATTTCCTTGTCCTCATCCGGAAAGCGCCAGGAGAGCGTGTCGCGTGAGTCGTCCGTCCACTGGATGATTTCCAGGAACTGTCCTTTGAGGTAATCCATCAGGCCCATAATCGTAAAAAGGTGTGTGGTTGCGTTGTGTCTGGCAGGGAACGAGCGCGATTCTAGAGAGGTGCCGCCAGCTTGGCGAGTCCAAATCCACCCCCAGGTTGTAAAGCATCCCTCATTCCCCGCTGAGCGCTTTGCCGTTTGATTCCTTAAAGGGCTGGTTCAGATTGATAATTCATATGTCCCTTGCCGATCAACTCCAAGCCGCCGCCGCCTCCGGGCAACTTCTTCCCGCCAGCTACGACAACATCCGCGCCCTGCTCGCGGCCAGCGACAACCCGCTGTACCGCGCCAGCATCACCGAACTCGCCACCGCAGGCGAGTGGGCCGAGCTGAACGACCGCTTCTTCCAGGCGCTCAAATTTGGCACCGGCGGCCTGCGTGGCCGCACCCTGGGCAAGATCATCACCAAGGCGGAGCGCGGCAGCGCCCCCGCAGACGAGCGCCCGGAGCAGCCCTGCGTCGGCACCAACGCGATGAACTACTACAACGTCAGCCGTGCCACCCGCGGCCTCGTGACCTACATCAAAAACTTCCGCGCCAATGCCAAGCTCACCGGCAAGCCGAGTCTCGTCTTTGCCCATGACACCCGCCACTTCTCCCCGGAGTTCGCCAAGTTCTGCGCCAAGATCGCCATGGATCACGGTGCCAATGTGTACCTCTTCGACTACTGCCGCGCCACGCCTGAGATGTCCTTCGCCGTGCGTCAGCTCCGTGCCGATGCCGGCGTGATGATCACCGCCTCCCACAACCCCGCGCATGACAACGGCTACAAGGTGAATTTCAACGACGGCGCTGGCATCGTGGAACCCCACGCCACCGGCATCATCAAGGAAGTCAACGCCATCAAAGGCGAGGAGTATGTCTCCCTCCCCGAAGCCCAGCGCGGCAAGCTCAGCACCCTGGCCAACGAGATGGACCAGAAGTACCTCGCCCGCGTCGAGACTATGATGCTGCAGCCCGAGCTGCTGCAAAAGGAAGAGGCCAAGAAGCTCAAGATCGTCTTCACCGCACTGCATGGCGCGGGCGGTGTCCTGGTGCCCGTGCTGCTGAAAAAGCTCGGCTTCAATTTCCTCACCGTGCCCGAGCAAGACGTGCGCGATGGCCGCTTCCCCACCGTGAACTCCCCCAACCCCGAGAACGCCTCTGCCTTGAAAATGGCGGTCGATCTCGCCAACAAAGAAGGCGCGGACATCGTCATCGGCACCGATCCTGACTGCGACCGCATGGGCGTAGGCGTGCGCAATGCCGCTGGCGAAATGGTCCTGCTCACCGGCAATCAGGTCGGCTCCCTCATGGCCTGGTACCGCACCAAGACCATGTTTGAGCTCGGCATCCTCACCGAGGCCAACAAGAGCCACGCCGTGCTGCTAAAAACCTTCGTCACCAGCCCGTTGCAGGACGCCATCGCCGCGAAATTCGGCGTCGGCTGCGTCAACACCCTCACCGGTTTCAAATGGATCAGCGCCAAGCTCTCCAAATACGAAGCCGCCCTGCCAGCGGACATTCAGAGCCGCTACCGCGACCTCAACAACGTTGAGAGCCGCAACGCACGCCTCAAGCACAGCAAGTTCCTCATCTTCGGCGGCGAGGAAAGCTACGGCTACATGGGCGATGACTTCAGCCGCGACAAAGACGGCAACGGTGCCGTCGTCATGTTTGCCGAACTCGCCGCCTACGCCGCCAGCCTCGGTCTCACCGTGGTCGGCTTGCTCGATCAAGTGTACTGCGAAGTGGGCTACTTCCTGGAACGCAATGAAAGCAAGGTCTTCGAAGGCGCCAGCGGTGCTGCGCAGATCGCCAAGCTCGCCGACAGTTACGGCAGCAATCCGCCCAAGGAAGTGGATGGCTCCGCAGTCATCAAGGTCCGCGATTTCCGCAAAGACGAGATCACCGACGAAGAAGGCGACGTGGTCTTGAAGGAAAAGATGCTCTTCGTCGATCTCGCCGATGGCCGCAGCTTTGCCGTGCGCCCCTCCGGCACCGAGCCGAAGATCAAGTACTACATGTTTGGCCGCAGCGTCCCCGCCGCCGGTCAAAAACTCAGCGCCGAAGAACTCACCGCCGCCAAGGCCAAAGTCACCGAAAGCCTCGCCAACATGTGGGCCTGGCTGGACAAAGACATCGACACCCGCCTGGCAGAGTAAGCGCGCACAACAGCCCCAACGCACATAGTGCAGCACCGGCTTTCCTGTCCTTCGCAGCCTTAGCGAAGAAGGAAGCCGGTTCCGGTCGCATACCCAACACACGTATTGTAGTCCCGGCTTTAGCCGGTTCCGGTCGCATACCCAGCACACGTATTGGAGTCCCGGCTTTAGCCGGTTCCGGTCGCATACCCAGCGTAAACTTTTGCACTACCATCGTCTGAATAGCCACGAAGCAAACCCAGTCCTTCAGCACAGACGAAGCCCCACTCTAAGTCTTTTGCAATGCGGCTGAACAAAATTCAGCCGCATTCGTCTATCTGTCTGCAACCTCAACTCAGCCCCGAGCGGCCAAAAATTGGGGCTTGCAGATGTCTGGAAGTTAAGAACTATTAACCATCATGAATTCTCGAACCACTCAAAGGGGGCTACTCAGCTCATTGGGATTGGGCTGGTGTGCTACCGTCGTTTTTGTTTCGGCGGCTTCAGCACAGGCACCGCAAGGCTACTACCAGCAGCCGCAGGGTGGTTACCCGCAGCAGTACAACCAGCCACCGCCCTCCTACTATCCGCCGCAGCAGCCGGGCTACGGCTACCCGCAGCAGCAACAGCCAACGCAGTATGAAAGCCCGTTGCAGTTTCTGCCCAAGTTTGGCCAGCGCATGAGCGAAATGGCACGCCGTCTCTTCTATGGACGCAACCCGACCGGCTATGACAACCCACCTCAAGGCTACGGCCAAAACGGCGGCTACAATCTAGATTCCACCCCGCGCCAGCAGCCTGCCCCCAACTATCCGCAGCAGCAGCCGGTGCCCAATTACCCGCAGCAGCCCACCGTCTCCGGTTACCCACCATCGCAACCCGGCTACCAGCAACAACCGGGATACCAGCCCACCCAGCCGCAGGCACAAAGCCAGCAGCGCTACAATTACCCACCGCAGCAGGCCACGCCGCCCACTCCACCGTCGGCGACCCCACCCCGCTCCCCGTCGTCAAAAGCGACCCACGGTAAAAGCTCGACACCGCCACCGCCCCCAGCGCGCAACTCCACGGCAACGAACAGCACCCGCAAATACACCCCGCCCAAGGTAACCGATGAACCGCCCCCCACCAAGGCCCCCAGCAAGCCTGCCAAGGTAGTGCACAAAAAAGAACCCAAGCAGGATGCCCCGCCGCCAGCGCCAAAAGAAACGCCCGAGCCAAAGGTGACACAAACCCAAACTCAACCACCAGCACCAACCACCCGGCGCTCCGAAACCACGCCCAAAGAATTTCCCACCACCGCCTCCAGCGGCGGCTCCTCTGGGTCGTTTTTGAAAGGTAAAAGGACCGCCAAAGCAGGTCGCGTGATCAGCCCCTACCCGCCCTACAAAGAGCTCGACATCACCGGCCTCGAAAGCGGTTCGTTGGCCCTGGACCCCACCACCCAGAAAGTCTTCGAGGTGCCTTGATGATGATAGCCCGTCGATGCGGGCTATAGCCATGCTGGAAAGTTCTAGAAATCCCGGTCGCAGCCGGGTTTTTTGCTTTTATGCCAAAATTGGCACTTTTGCGATATTTGAAAATAAATAAGGCGCTGGCTCGATGTTTGCTTGCTAAAGAATTCAGATAGCGCTTGGCTGTCTTCCAACCATGCATGGCCGACCACGGACTCCAGCAGTTACAGACCCAAAAGCTCGCCATCGGGCCGCAGATGCAACAGAGCTTGCAGATCTTGCAGGCTCCCACTTTGGAGCTGCGCCAGATCATCCAGCAAGAGGTCGAAATCAACCCGGTGCTGGAGCTCGAAGCCCCAGAGACTTCCATCCAGGACGCCATTCCCGATGACCCGGACGACCGCAGCGTCGATGACAGCGACATCGATGCCCTGACGCAGATGGACGATGAGTGGCGCGAGTACTGGCAGCAGAGCCGTCAGCAGACCGCCACCCGCCGCAGCGATGACCAGGAACGCTGGCAGTTCCTCATGGACTCCATCGTGGCACCCACCACGCTGCAAGAGCACCTTCTTTCTCAGCTTCACACCTCGGACACCAAAGCCGCCCTCGCCCCGCAGGTGGAGTTCCTCATCGGCAATCTCGACGACCGCGGCTTTCTCAACACCCGCATCGACGAGCTGAGCCTCACGCACGGCATCCCCATCGACGTTCTGAACAGCGCCAAGAAAATGCTGCAGAGCTTCGACCCCGTCGGCGTTGGCTCCGAAGATCTGCGCGAGTGCCTGCTAGTGCAGCTCGACCGCCTCGGCAAAAAGCAGAGCCTCGCCTGGCGTCTGGTCGATCAATACATCGACGACCTCGCCAACAAGCGCTACCCCATCCTCGCCCGCAAGCTCGGCGTCCCGCTGGAGCAGATCTCCCGCGCAGCCGACTTCATCAGCACGCTTGACCCCCGCCCCGCGCAGCGCTTTGCCGTCTCCTCCAACAACTACGTCACGCCAGATGTCGTCGTCGAACGCCAGGGCGGCGAATGGGTTGCCGTCATGACCAATGACGACCTGCCGCACCTGCGCATCAGCAACACCTACAAGGACCTGCTCAGCCAGCCCGGCAACAACGGCGAGGTACGCAACTACGTGCGCGACAAAATCCGCAGCGGCAAGTTCCTCATCCGCTCCATCCATCAGCGCCAGCAGACCATCCACCGCATCGCCACGCAGATCCTCAAATATCAGCGCGAATTCCTGGAGAAAGGCACCAACTTCCTCCGCCCGCTCAACATGGCCACCGTGGCCGATGAAGTCGGCGTACACGAGACCACCGTCAGCCGCGCCATCGCCGGCAAATACATAGCCACTCCCCATGGCGTATTCGACATGAAGTTCTTCTTCTCCCACGGCGTGAAGACCGAGTCCGGCGACGACCTCAGCAACACCAGCGTCAAAAACGCCATCGCCGAACTCATCAAGACCGAGCCCAAGCACAAGCCCCTCAGCGACGACAAACTCGCCAAGCTCCTCGACGGCCAAGGCATCAAAGTCGCCCGCCGTACCGTCGCCAAATACCGCGAAGCCCTGAACATCCTGCCCAGCCACCTGCGCAAGTCGTTCTCGTGATTCTGCACTCGTCGTCCGGTGTTCGCTACGCGGCTTCGGAGCTACGCCCTTCCGATGGCGGAGCCATCACAACCCGTAGCGAGGGGTAGAGCGAAGCCACCTACGCAAGTCGCTTTCGTGATTCTGCGTTCGTAGTCCTGTGTTCGCCACGCGGCTTCGCAACAGCCCCGTCAGAATATGCACTCTGCGCCCTCCCGATGGCGGAGCCATCTCAGCCTGTAGCGAGGGGTTTAGCGGAGCGACACCCCTCGTAAGTGTGGCTCCACACACGCCCGAATTCCCTCGCATCGCGTAGCGATGCCAGCACTCACATCCACCGCGCTCTTTTCTCCAAGCCCCTGCTGTGAAGCCGTCACGTATTGGCAGAGCGCTACCCCCTGAGAATGGAAGCCATCAGTGACGTGTATGGCGACAGTCCGCCCCAGTGCGATGGGCACTCCTGACCGTCGATCAGCGCCCCCTTCTCTCCCCAGCACCCACCTGCCCCAACAACCGTCAACCATCGTCAACAACTGTAAACCACCGTCAACTCCCCATCCTCACACAAACCGCCGCGCAATCTCCGTATAAACCGCCAGCGCCTTCTCCACCTCCACGCATTCGACGTACTCCACCGCCGCATGCGCCTGATCAATGCTCCCCGGCCCAAACAGAATCGTTGGAATCCCCATGCGTGAAAACTTGCTCGCATCACTCCCAAACGGCACGCCACTAACACCATCATCACGCCCCATCTCGCTTAGCAGTTTGCGCGCGAGTTCCACCACCGGCGCTTCCGCATCCGTCTGAAACGGCCAGTCCTGCAGCATCGGCGTTTCCATCTCCGCCATCACATCCGGGTGACGCTTCGCCATCACATCCAGCAGCGCCTGATAATGCGCCAGCACCTCCGGCACCTCCTCGCCGGGCAGCAGCCGGCGGTCGATCTCGATCACCGCCTCATCCGGCACAAAGTTCACCTGCACGCCCCCATGGATCACCCCCACATTGCAGGTGCCCGGCCCCAGCAGCGGATGTTTGATTTGCTGCATGCGCTCATGATCCTCATTCAAAGCCAGCACGATGCGCGACATCGCCGTGATCGCATTCACACCCAGGTGCGGCTTCGAGCTGTGCGCGGCTTTTCCCTTCGTGCGAATGCGCCAGCGCAGCACGCCCTTGCTCGCGATCACACATTTGAACTCCGTCGGCTCCGCCACCACAGCGGCATCGGCCTTGAGACCTTCGCAAAGTTTGACCACGCCACGAAAGGAAAACTCCTCGTCCACCACCGCCGCCATCCACACCTCACACGGCGGCGGTTCACCGCTGGCGTGGATATCCGCCACCGCATGCATCATCGCCGCCAGCCCCGCTTTGTCATCCACTGAGCCACGCCCGTGCAGCCTGCCATCACGCACCACCGGATCAAAGGCATCAATCGTCATCCCCTTGATCGAAACCGTATCCATATGCGCCTCGAACACGATGCGTCGTGAGGAATCTCGGCCCGGCACACGCGCGATCACATTGTTGCGCCCCGGAAACACCTCCTGCTCCCACACTTCCATACCACGCTCCTCAAAGAAACGCCGCACATAGGCCGCAGCCTCCGCCTCTCCCGGCCCGCCCTCATAGGAGCTGTTGATGCTGTTGATGCGAACAAGGTCGGCCAGGGTCTGGATCACGGGAGACATCCCCCAGCCTAGATCGCGTTTGAAAAGGAGTCCAGTTGCGCCGCAACTGGTGTCCTCCTCGGCAAGAAGCTCCTCCCCCTGGCCGTACTTCTGCTGTCTCCCATCTCCTAGTCTCCTAGTCTCCTAGTCTCCTCGTCTGATTGTCTCCTCGTCCCATGAAGCCCGCTAGCTCCATCGCTCTCGCCTTCGCGCTGCTCGCACGCTGCGCCACGGCCGCTGCGCCTGCGGATGACGCGAAGATCGCCTTCTTTGAAAAGAACGTCCGCCCAATCCTCATCAAACGCTGCTACGAGTGCCACTCCGTCGAATCCGGCAAGACCAAGGGCGGCCTTTCGATTGATTCACGCGAGGCCATTCTCAAAGGCGGCGACAACGGCCCCGCTCTCATCGCGGGCAATCCTGAAAAGAGCCACATCATCGAGTCCGTCCGCTATCAAAATCAGGACCTCCAAATGCCGCCCAAGGGGGCCATGCCAGCAGCGGAAGTGAAGACGCTGGAAGAGTGGGTGAAAATGGGTGCCCCAGATCCCCGCGCTGCCGTCGCCACCACCAAGCACGCCGCACCGCGTGTCATTGATCTCAAAGAGGGAGCCAAGCACTGGGCCTTCCGCCCGATTGCCAATCCACCGGTCCCAAAAGCGGACGCCGCCAATCCCATCGACGCCTTCATCTCCGAAAAGCTCACCGAGAAGGGCCTCAAACTCGCGGCCCCCGCTGACAAGCGCACGCTGATCCGCCGCGCCACCTTCGACCTCACCGGCCTGCCTCCAACTCCGCAGGAGGTGGAAGCCTTCCTCTCCGACAACTCACCCGATGCCTTTGCCAAAGTGGTGGACCGCCTGCTGCGCTCGCCGCAATACGGTGAAAAATGGGGCCGTCACTGGCTCGATGTCGCCCGCTACTCCGACTCCAACGGTCTCGATGAAAACATCGCCCTCGGCACCGCATGGCGTTACCGCGACTACGTGGTGAACGCGATCAACGCCGACAAACCCTTCGATCAATTCCTCACCGAACAGATTGCAGGAGATCTGCTGGAAGCCAAGGATCTCCCCACACGTCACGAGCACACCACCGCCACCGCCTTCCTCAATCTCGGTGCCAAGGTCCTCGCCGAACCCGACAAAGAAAAGCTCACCATGGATGTCGTCGATGAACAGATCGACGTCATGGGTCGCGCCTTCATGGGCCTCACCCTCGGCTGCGCGCGCTGCCATGATCACAAGTTCGACCCCGTCCCAACGGATGACTACTACGCACTCGCCGCCATCTTCAAAAGCACGCAAAGCTTCAGTGTGGACCGCATCGGTGCCCTGAGCACCGCGTATGAGGCCCCCATGGGCTCGCTCGATGACTTCGCTGCCGTCAAGTCCTCCGAACGCATCCTCAAAGATCAAAGAGCCGCCGTATCCACCGCCGAAAGCGCCGCCATCACCGCACTGCGCAAAGAGGTGCGTGCGCATGCCGTCGATTACCTCATGGCCGCCGCCAAGCTGCCCGAAGCTCCAACGCTAAGTCAGGTGCGTCCGGTGGCAGAGCCGCTTGGTCTGCGACCGCATATCCTGCTCAACTGCCGCGTCTATCTCGCCGCCAACGAAACCCTCCCTTTCTTCAAGCCCTGGCAGGATGCACTCAATAAAACGGGCGATGTTCAATCTCTGCGCAGCTACTACACCGCCATTTTCACCGCCGCAGAAAAGATCACCCCGGCTCCGCCAGCGAAACCCAAGGCGAAGGCAAAAGCAGACTCCGAGGACCCATTCGAAGACTCACTGCTCCATCAGGCGCGTGCCGCTTTGGATGCACCCGCAGGCTTCCTTGCCCTGCCCCCCGAGCCCATCATTCTCTTCCCCAAAGACGTGGCTGAAAAAGTGCGCGCCCTCAAGGACACGATGATGAGCACGGAGAGCAATCTCCCCGACCTTCCCACCACGCTCGCCGTCTCTGAGTCCCCCAAGATTCTCAAAGAACTGCCCGTCCACATTCGCGGCAGTCATCTCGCCCTCGGCAAACCAGTCGCACGCGGTTTCATCCAGGTCGCGCAGGCATCCCTCAAAACAAAGCCGCAGTTCCCTACGAATCAAAGCGGCCGTCTTGAGCTCGCCCGCTGGCTCGCCAGCCCTGAGCATCCGCTCACCTCACGTGTCATCGCCAACCGCATCTGGTCCTGGCATTTCCGTCAGGGCATCGTCCCCACCACGGACAACTTCGGCCTCCTCGGCCAGCAGCCCACGCATCCCGCGCTGCTTGACTGGCTCGCCCACTGGTTCACCAGCAATGGCTGGAGCCTCAAGGACATGCACCGCCTCATCATGAGTTCGCGCACCTATCAGCAGAGCTCCGCCACCTCGGCACAAGGTTATGCGGCTGATCCCGAAGACCTCCTGCTGCACCACTTCCCCGTGCGCCGTCTCGAAGCCGAAGAAATCCGTGACGCCTTGCTGGCAGTAGCAGGCAGTCTCGACAACACCATCGGTGGCAAGACCATCCCGCGCCGCAATCGTGAATTCGTCTTCAATCACACCTCCAAGGACTTCACCTCCTACGGCAGCACACGGCGTGCTCTCTACATGCCTATCATCCGCAACAATCTCTACGACCTCTTCCAGCAGTTCGACTACCCAGATCCCTCCACCAGCACCGGCCTGCGCTACAGCTCCGTCGTCTCCCCGCAGGCCCTGCTCCTCATGAACAGCGAACTCGCCACCGACGCCGCGCAAAGCTTCGCCACCCGCCTCTTCAAAATTTCCGCTGATAAAGAAGCCCGCCTCCGCGCCGCCTATCGCCTCGCCTTCGCCCGCGAAGCCACCGCCGACGACCTCGCTCGTGCCGAGAACTACCTCACCGCCGCCGACGCATCTCTCAACTCCACCCAGCAGGACAGCACCAAGAGCGAACAGGAGGCTTGGGCGCTGCTCTGCCAGGCCCTCATGATGAGCAATGAGTTCATCTATTTGAGGTAGCTGGACGGTGACCATCTCGCTGTGTCGAGATGGCCCAAGCCTGTTGCCAAGTGATAGCATATATGCTATCACTCAAACATGCCTGCCCGAATCGTCGTGGACACCAACGTGATCACTGCCGCCATGCTCAGCCCGGCGGGCAGCAATCGCGACGTTCTCAGGGCTTGTTTGAAGGGGTTAGCAAAGCCGCTCGTTGGCGAAGCCTTGTTCCAGGAATATGAAGACCTAGTCCACCGGTCGGCCTTGATGTCAAAAAGCCCGCTCACCCTCAAAGAGCGTGAAACATTGCTCGATGCCTTTCTTTCGGTCTGCGAATGGGTTCGCATCTATTATCTGTGGCGTCCAAACCTTCCTGACGAAGCTGACAATCATCTTGTCGAACTTGCCATCGCCGGTGGTGCTGACGCTCTTGTAACCAGCAACATCCGGCACGTCAAGAGAAGCGAACTGAACTTTCCACATCTTCAGATTTTAACCCCCGCTCAGTTTCTCAAAACACTCTAAAATTCATGAGCACACTCACCATCCGTCTTCCTGACGACAAGCATCTCCGCCTGCGAAAGCTTGCGGAACATCGTTCCATGAGCATCAACAAACTGATGGAGGAACTCGCCACTATAAGCATCACCGAGTTCGACGCCGAAACGCGCTTTCGTGCCCGCGCCAAACGTGGCTCAGTCAAAAAAGGTCTCGCCTTGCTCGACAAGCTCGATGCCACCTTCTCGAAATAATCAGCCTTCTTGTCATGCACGGACCGCCGACGTTGAAATCCAGCTCTGCCAGGCGCTCATGATGAGCAACGAGTTCATCTATTTGCGCTAGTTTGCACGAGTCGTCACTTGACCACCCGCCGCTTTCGAGGACTACGTTCCCGCTGTGGACCTGAAGCTCATCAACCGCGAAATCCTGCTCTCCTTCTGGAAGGTGCATGTGCTGCACCATGCCGCAGAGGGCGCGGTCATCGGCCAGTGGATGCTCAAGGAGCTCAGGCACCACGGCTACGACGTCAGCCCCGGCACGCTCTACCCCCTGCTCAAGCGCATGGAAAAAAACGGCTGGCTCACCTCCAAGGCCGACGCCTCACGCGGCCCCAAGGCCCCCCGCGCCTACACCATCACCAAGGACGGTCGAGCCGTCCTCAAGATCGTCCGCCAGCAACTCCGTGAACTCGGTGTAGAAGTGGGCAGGGCCTGAATGGTCAGGCTCCGCTGATCACGAAAAAAAGCGCTTTTTCGAGGAAACAATTTGTCTGGATTTCGTTTACGGTGCCCGTAATAAGCGCCAGCCCGTCATTCGTCATTTCCCCCTGCATGTCCCTTCCCCGCTTCGCCCTCCGACATCCCTGGACCGTCATCGTCATCGTCGTGGCGATCCTGCTCGGCGCGTGGCAGGCCAAGGAAAAGATGGCCCGCGATGTCTTTCCCACACTGGGCATTCCGACCATCTACGTCGCACAGCCCTATGGCGGCATGGACCCGCTGCAGATGGAAGGCTACCTGACCTACTACTACGAGTATCACTTCCTCTACATCGCCGGCATCGAGCACGTGGAGTCCAAGAACATCCAGGGCGCTTCGATCATGAAGCTGCAATTTCATCCCGGCACGGACATGTCCGCCGCTCTCTCGGAAACCATCGCGTATGTGAACCGCGCGCGCTCATTCATGCCACTCGGCACTCCGGGTGCCTTCGTCACGCGCTTTGATGCAGGCAGCGTCCCGGTGGGCAATCTCGTCTTCTCCACCGAGAACCCCACCCGCACCGTCGGCCAGATGCAGGACGCCGCGCTCAACATGGTACGCCCGCTCTTTGCCACGTTGCCCGGTGTTTCCGCCCCGCCTCCCTTCGGCGGCAGTGCGCGCACCATTTTGATCAATGTGAAGCCGGACCGTCTCCGCGCCTACGGCCTGTCGCCCGATGACATCGTCGCTGCAATGACCGCAGCAAACACCATCAGCCCCAGCGGCAATCTCGCGCTGCCCAACAGCTTCCCCATCGTCCCCACGAATGCCGTCGTCAAAAACATCCAAGACCTCGCCGCCGTGCCGGTCAAAGTCACCGATCAAGGTGCCGTCTATGTCCGCGACATAGGCGAAGTCAGCGACGGCAGCGACATGATGTACAGCATCGCCATGGTGAACGGCAAACGCACCGTGTACATGCCCGTCACCAAGCGCAGCGATGCCTCCACCCTCAGCGTCGTCGAGTTGGTGAAACAAAACCTGCCCAAATTCAAAGCCGCCTGCCCCGAAGACATCAACGTCACCTTCGAGTTTGATCAAAGCCCCTGGATCATCCGCGCCATTCGCGATCTCGTCAAAGAAGGCATCCTCGGCGCCGCGCTCACCGGCCTCATGGTGCTCCTCTTCCTGCGCGATCTCCGCAGCGCCTTCATCGTCGTGCTGAACATCCCCCTCGCCATCGCCGCCGCAGTACTCGCGCTCTGGATCGGTGGTTACACCATCAATCTCATGACCCTGGGCGGCCTCGCTCTTGCCGTCGGCATCTTGGTGGATGAAGCCACCGTGGAAATCGAAAACATCCATCGCCACATGAAGCAAGGGAGCGCGGGCACTCTTGCCCGCATCGTGCTCGACGCCTCCGAAGAAACCATCGGCCCGCGCTCGCTTTCCATGCTCTGCGTCCTCGCCGTCTTCGTGCCCAGCTTCTTCATGACCGGTGCTGCCAAGGCCCTCTTCCTTCCGCTGTCCCTCGCCGTCGGCTTCAGCATGATCGCCTCGTATCTGCTCTCCAGCACCCTCGTGCCGATCCTCAACATCTGGTGGCACAAGGGCATCGCTCCATCTCCTGATCTCTTCTCCTCCGAGCAGCGGGAGATGGATCACACTCGTGCGCCAGCATCCGACTCCCTCTCCCCGGCAAACAGCACCGCAAACTCATCAGTTCAATCCGGGGAGAGGGTTGGGGTGAGGGGTGTCCCACAGCCTCCCAATGCCCTGCGCTGGCTCTTTCTCCCCTCGCTCGCCACCCGTTTCATCCTCGTCCCCGCCTACCTCGGCGGCGTGATCCTCGCCATCAGCATCCTCCTCCCCTTCATCGGCACCGAGATCTTCCCGCAAATCGACGCCGGGCAGCTCCAGCTCCGCCTGCGCGCCCCCACCGCCACGCGCCTTGAAACCACCGAGCAGATCGCCCTGCGCACACTGGCGATCATCGGCGAGGAAACCGGCCCCGATAAAGTCGCCATCAGCATGGGCCTCGTCGGTGTGCATGCGCCAAACTATCCCGTTAATCTCATCCATCAGTGGAACAGCGGTCCTGAAGAAGCCATCCTGCAGATCCAGCTCAAAGACGGCAGCGGCGTTGCCATCTCCCCGCTGCGCGAAAAACTCCGCGCCCGCCTCGCCGCCGAGTTTCCGCAGGTCCTCTTCTCCTTCGAGCCTGCCGACATCGTCTCACGCGTCATGGCCCTCGGCTCTCCCACGCCCATCGAAGTGGCCGTCAGTGGCAAAGATTTCGCCGCCAGCCGCGCCCACGCTGAGCTGCTCAAAACCAAACTCGCCGAACTCAAAGACCTGCGCGACGTGCAGTTCAGCCAGACGCTCGACTATCCCAGCGTCGATGTACAGATCGACCGCGAACGCGCCGGACTGCTCGGCGTAAAAATGAGCGATGCCACCCGCAGTCTCGTCGCCGCGACCGCCAGCAGCCGCTTCACCGTGCCAAACTTCTGGGCCGACACCAAAACCGGCGTCAGCTACTCCCTGCAAGTCCAGGTTCCGCAAACGCTCATGAAGGGCCTCGAAGACCTGCGCAACCTGCCCATCACCGCGCAGAACAAACCACCCGTCCCCCTGCGCAACATCGCCAAGATCAGCGAAGGCAGCGTCATCGGCCAATACGACCGCTACAACATGGCCCGCACCGTTTCCATCACCGCGAATCTGCATGACCAGCCCCTCGGTGTCATCGCCAAGCAGGTCGAAAAAGTCATCGCAGACAATCCAGCGCCCGCTGGCGTCAGCGTCACCCTGCGCGGTCAGGTGCCGCCGCTCAAAGAACTCCAAAGCGGCCTGCAAACCGGTCTGCTCATCGCCATCGTGACGATCTTCCTGCTCCTCGTCGCCAATTTCCAAAGCCTGCGCCTCGCCATCATGGTTCTCACCACCATACCCGCCGCGCTGCTCGGTGTGGTGCTCGCCCTCATGCTCACCGGCACCACGCTCAATCTGCAAAGCTTCATGGGAGCCATCATGTCCGTCGGCGTCGCCGTCGCCAATGCCATTCTCCTCGTCACCTTCGCCCATCGCGCCCAGCTTACCGGCCTGAGCAAACGGGACGCCGCGCTGGAAAGCGCCACCACCCGTCTGCGTCCCATCCTCATGACCACCCTCGCCATGATCGCCGGCATGATCCCCATGGCTCTCGCCCGCTCCCAGACCAGCCCTCTCGCCATCGCCACCATCGGCGGCCTCGCCCTCGCCACCGTAGCCACACTTCTCGTCCTCCCCGCCGTCTATGCACTGCTCGCCAGCAAGACTGCGAAGACCGCCTCGCTGGAACCACTTGAGAGCTAAGTGCTGCACCCTCACGACCACACACCAAGCCTCCGGCCAATTTAAAATTTTCAGTTCCCAGTTCCCAGTTTTCAATCTTCCGCCACTCCCATGCGCCTTCTGCTCTTCCTCCTCCTCACCTCCCTCTCTTCGGCGCTGGACCTCTCCGCCGCCAAGCCGACCACCGGCACCATCCATCGCTGGGTCGCATTGCCCGCCACGCTCGCGCCATTTCAGCAGGCGGTGCTTTATGCGAAAGTCACCGGCTACATCGCCACCATCAGCGTTGATAAAGGCGATGCCGTCAAAGCCGGTCAGGTCATCGCCAAACTCGAAGTCCCGGAACTCCAGGCCGACCTCGCCAAGAGCAAAGCCGAAGTCGCCGCCGCCAGCCTTGAAGCGAAGCGCATGCACGAAGCCCGCGCCAAATCCCCCGACCTCGTGCTGCCGCAGTCAGTCGAAGACGCGGAGGCCCGCCTAGCCATCGCCAAGGCAGGCATGGAGCGCGTCAACACCATGCTCGCCTTTGCAGAAATCAAAGCCCCCTTTGATGGCATCATCACCGCACGTCACGTCGATGTCGGAGCACTGGTCAACGCCCACACCAGCAAAGTCGTCGAGATCGTCGATGCCAGCACCCTGCGCCTCCAGATCCCCGTCACCGAAATGGAAACCGCCCTCGTCGCCGTCGGCAAACCCGTGAAAGCCCAGATCGACGCCAGTGGCCCAGCTCCCGTCGAAGCCACCATCTCCCGCATCGCCTACGCCCTCGATCCCGCCACCCGCACCATGCTCGCCGAGGCCGACCTCAAAAACACCGACCTCAAACTCCGCCCGGGCATGTACGCCATGGCCAAGATCGCCGTCGAAAAACACGACAAAGCCACCCTCATCCCCGTCGCCGGGCTCGTCATGGAAAAGACCAACGCCTTCGTCTTCAAGCACGTGGATGGCAAAGCCATCAAGACCGCCGTCAAACCTGGCTTCAATGACGGCACCAATGTCGAGATTCCCGACCTCAAAGCAGACGACACCATCCTCCTGCCCGGCCCCACACTGCTCACCGACAAACAACCGGTCACGATCAAATGACGAAACCAGAATGTCGAATCAATGTCGCTAAGTTAAGATTTTAAACGCGAATGGTCACGAATGACCGCGAATGCAGAGGAATTCTGAACTCTGAAATTCGTGAAAAATTCGCGGCTATTCGTGCGCATTCGCGTTGTGCAAAATACACCTTCGCGGTCTATTTTGCTTAACTTAACGACATTGAATGGCGAATGACGAATCAATTCCCAAATCCCAACTTCACCCCTCGCACGCCATGACCTTCTCCCTTCGAGCTTCGTCATTCATTCGTCATTCCGCATTCGTCATTCGTCATTCGGCGGCCCTGCTCTTCCTCTCCCTTTCCACCCCCATCCTCCACGCCGCCGCCTCCCCAGCCTTCGTCGATCTCCGCACCGTCATGCGCCTCGCCGGTGCCAACAACTACGAGATCCAGCTCGCGCGCGCCAAGCACGATGAGGCCATCGCAGAGTCCAAGCAAGCCTGGCAGCGCTTCTGGCCCACCTTGAGCCTCGGCGCGGGTTATCGCGGCCATGAAGGCCGCTTGCAAGACATTGTGGGCAACGTTTACAACGTCAACAAGCAGCAGTACACCGTCGGCTCCACCGTCCTCATCGACTGGTCGCCCGGCGACATTTATTATGCCGCCCTCGCCGCCAAGCAGCGCGCCCTCGCCGCCGAGCACCTCGCCGAAAAGGCCCGCATCGACATCGTCACGCAGTCCGTGGAGCGCTACTACGACCTGCTCGCCGCAGAGGCCATGCTCACCATCATCGAAGACGATCTGCAGCTCACGGAAGATTATGGCAAACAGCTCGATGGAGCCGTCACCGCAGGCACCGCCTTCCGCGCCGACCTCCTGCGCGTCAAATCCAAGATCAGCCGCGCCAAGCTCACGATCCGCCAGGGCGAAGAACTGCGCGATCTCGCCGTTGCCAGACTCGCCGAAATCCTCCGCCTCACCCCCGATGCCATGCTCCGCCCCGCCAAGGCCGATCTCGTTCCGGTCAGAATGATGTCCGGCAAAGGCGTCGCCACCATGATCTCCCTCGCTCAGCAAAACCGGCCCGAAATTCACGCCGCGCAGGCCATTCACAATTCGATGGATGCCGAAAAAGACCGCACCCGTGTCGCACCCTTGATTCCAAGTGTCCAGGCCGGCTACACCGCAGGCGGCATCGGCGGCGGCCCCAACGTCGGCAACCGCTGGGGCAACTTCGGCAGCCAGCAGGACTACTACCTCGGCCTCGGCTGGAAAATCGGCCCCGGCGGCCTCTTTGACCGCCAGCGTCAAAAAGTGGCAGACGCCCGCGAAGAAAGCGCCTCCCTGCAAACCAGCCAGGTCAAAGCCGCCGTCGGCCGCGAAGTCGTCGAAGCCGCCACCCGCGCCCAATCCGCCAACGACCAGATCAAGATCAACGACGAAGCCGTCGAAGCCGCCGAAGAAATGACCAAGCTCGCCAAAGAGCGCCAGGCCAGCCAAGTCGGCGTCGTCCTCGAATACCTCCTCGCCCGCGAAGAACTCACCCGCGCCCGCCAAAGCCGCGTCATGGCCGTCACCGACTTCAACAAAGCCCAGCACGCCCTCAAGCGCGCCGTCGGGAAATAGCCCGCTTCTCAGAAAGCTTGTCATTCAGATCCAGCCACACCCAGCGCTAGGTAGGGAGACTTGTCCTCCAGCCTCCGCCGAACGTCCCCACGCCACTTCTGAGTACGTTGTTCGGGCTTCAGCCCGTTCCGGAAGCTCCACATCGCCCCAGATCTGAAACCAGCCAGCGCACGTTTTGTAGTACCGGCTTTAGCCGGAATCCGGAAAGCTTAGCTCGTGCAAACGGCTCCCAAATACCTCCATGTCACCTTCCGTGCCACAATCAAGCCGCTTCGAGTGCATCTAATCTGCGGTGCAAGATTGGCTTTCTGGCTCAAGGCGGTGGCGATTGGGAATCCACTCTCTGTTCCACTATTTAGCCCCCAAGAGTTCAGGTGCTCCCTACCTCACGCCAGGCATGCGCACACCCAGCGCCAAGTAAGGAGACTTGTCCTCCAGCCTCCGCCGAACGTCTCCTCGCGCCCATTCCAGCAAACCATTTCGAAATTCGGTTGGCTGGAATGACATTCATTTAGAGCGAAATTCCATGCGTTTGCGGCCTACCAGCCTCAAACCTCATAAGCCCTGAAAGGGCGGCAGAAATTAGCCCCGGGCAAGCGAGCCTCAGCGAGCGCCGCCCGGGGTTATCCGTCAACAAATCGGGGAAGCAAACCCAGCACTCCGCCTCACACCAAGCATTCCAGCAGCGTTCACATGGAACTCCGCCGCGCACCAGTCGCTCTCAGACGCCCTCCAGCTTCCAAAATCCGCGATCAGCTCCCTGGAATGGATGCCATTCTTGTATGAACCCCTTTTTCCAACGCTTGAACACAATTCTTGGACAACTCCCTCACGCGCACACCCAGCGCCAAGTAAGGAGACTTGTCCTCCAGCCTCCGCCGAACGTCCCCACGCGCCCTTCCCAAAAATCCACTTCGCGATTCCCCATCCCCTCCGACACACCCTTCCAGTTGCACCACTGCCTGGTTGCCTCACACTCGTCCGCATGACACCTCCTTCCATTCCCCATACCGCACTTTTCATTTACAGCGAGTGTTTCGCCCAAAGCGAAGACGGTCGCCGCTTCCACGTCTTCGCCAGACTCGAAGACAACGATCAGTGGGTGATTTTTTACACCCATGACATGCCGGATCTTCCCATCACCGTCTGGCATCAGCACGACCTCCCCGCCACACTCGCCACTCAAATTGAAGACACTTTCAACGCACTCAAAATCCCACTGAATCCCGGCGTGCGCGCCTGCGACAGTCTGCACTACCATCGCGGTCTCGAACTCCAGGTGCAGGGTGCCTCCCTTTGTCTCGGCTGGGATGCCGCCGACAGTGAACTCGCAGATGCTCTGGCCCCTCTGACCAGTCTCCTCCAACCGCTTGTGGTTGAAATGAAATCTGCACTCGAAGCCAAAGGGCCGAAGCCCTTTTTCGATGATGCCCTGTGATTCGTGGCACTGTCACTGGTGCTCAGACATAGGAAAACACTGATTCAAACCGCAAGTTGGTAAGGCCACAGAGAATGCCTTCAGATTCAAATCTCTGCGGTCTTCTAATCTCTCGCGGTGTAAAAAATTCCGTGCATCCCTAGTTTTGAGCGTGCCTTGTCCGTCGCAGCGTTCCAGTTGCAACACCACGGGTCAGCTTCAAAAATCACCCACATGCACCCCACCCCCGATCACATCCTGCAAACCGGCCTCGCCTTCTGGAGTTCCAAGACGCTACTCAGCGCCGTCGAGATGGAAATCTTCACCGAGCTCACAAAACATCCCGGCGATCTCGCCACACTCCAAGGCCGTCTGGGTCTGCATCCACGCGGCGCTCGCGACTTCCTAGATGCGCTGGTCGCACTCGGATTTCTCCAGCGCGGCGACGATGGCATCTACCGCAACACACCCGAGACCGCGCTCTTCCTAGACAAGTCAAAGCCCTCCTACATCGGCGGCATCTTGGAAATGGCGAACCACCGCCTCTATCCATTCTGGGGCAGCCTGACGACAGCGCTGCGCACCGGTGAATCGCAAAACGAATCCAAGGGCGGGCATGATCCCTTCACCGCACTCTATGCCGATCCCTCCAAGCTGCGCGAATTCCTGCGCGCCATGTCAGGAGTAAGCCGTGGTGCCAACATGGCCATCGCCCAGAAGTTCCCGTGGGCCGACTATCGAAGCTGCGCAGACATCGGCACCGCGCAGGGAGATCTGGTGACCCAGATCACACTCGCCCAGCCCCACCTCCAAGGCATCGGCTTCGACCTGCCCGAAGTCGGTCCCATCTTCGAAGACTACATCACCTCGCACGGCCTGGACGCCCGGGTGCGCTTCGCCGGCGGCAGCTTCTTCACCGATGAACTTTCCCAGGCAGACGTCCTCCTCTTCGGCCACATCCTGCACGATTGGGATCTGGAAACGAAACGCATGCTTCTCCGCAAAGCCCACGCAGCACTACCAGCAGGTGGCGCAGTCGTGGTATATGACGCCATCATCGACGATGCACGCCAACAAAACGCCTTCGGCCTCCTCATGAGCCTCAACATGCTCATCGAAACCCCCGGCGGCTTTGACTATACCGGCGCAGACTGCATCGGCTGGATGCAAGAAGCCGGCTTCACCCACTGCCGCGTGGAGCATTTGGTGGGTCCAGATTCCATGGTTATCGGAATCAAGTAGGCTGCACATCCCACAAGCTGCCTTTCGCGCAGGATCGCCCCCTCAAAAATCAAAAATCGATTGTTCGACAATCGCCAATCCTTCGGCACAGGGCGTCCTGGCTGTGCCTGACTGACGATTGAGTAACAGGGATTGTTGATTGTCGAAGTTTCAAACCACCACCAAAAGCACCTGCTGCGTAATCAATACACCGGCCCCTTGACCGCCCAGCGCTTCAGCACAAATCCCGGACCACTGGCACGCCATTTCGCGACATGTGGCGTAGTATAATGCAGGTCAAAAGCGGCCTGATCCACGTAGCTTTCGCTGAGCGCAAAAAGATTGGACTGCTCGTTGTCGCGGCTGACTTCAAAGCGGATGCAGCCCGGCTCCAAACGCGAGGCGGCGGCGTTTTCGAGGATGACGGCAAGGAATTCATCGATCTTCTGCGGATCGATCTCGAGGATGACAATAACGTTGACCATAAGAGCAAGAGAGAGGCGAATTTTGGTAAACATGCAACCTGCGTTCTACGTATCATGGCCTTAACATCCCCCCAGCCATGAAACTTCGACTCGTCCTCCCCGCGCTGTTCGCCCTGAGCCTTCACGCGCAAGACACCAAGCCAGCGACAGCTCCCGCGACGCCCCCTCCGGCAGCGGCCCCCAAGACAGAGACGAAGCCCACGGCCCCCGCAGCCCCGGCCAAGGTGGAACCGAAACCAGCACCCGCCGCACCACCAGCCAAAGCAGAAGCCAAGGCCGTAGCCCCTCCTGCGAAGCCTACCACACCGGCACCCGCCCCGGTGGCAACCACTCCCGCCCCCGCCAAGCCCGCCGCTCCTCCGGCCAAACCCGCCCCCCCTCCTCCCGTTGCCGCCAAACCACCGCCACCCAAGCTCGTAGCCATTTTCCCCGACAAGGCGCTCGAAGCCGCCGTGCGTAAGCAGGTCTTCGCCAAGCGTGACAATCAAGAAGTGATCACCGCAGAAGATGTGGCGACCGTCTCAATCATCGAAGGCAAGAAAGCGGGCATCAAGGACCTGACCGGCCTGGAAAAATGCACCTCCCTGGCCTCACTCACGCTGCCAGAGAATCAGATCGCCAACCTCGCGCCGATCAAAGGCCTGGAGCGCCTGCAGTTCCTCGACGTCTCCAACAACCAGATCAGCGACATCGCCCCACTGGCCGCCTGCAAGTCACTGCAATACATCGAACTCACCGGCAACAAAGTTACGGATGTCTCCGCCCTCGGCGGCATCCAGGCCCTCACCTCCCTCTACCTGGCCAACAACCAGATCAAAGACGCCACTCCACTCTTCAAACTGCCGAAAGTCTGGACCCTCTACCTCGAAGGCAATCAGGTCGCCAGCATTGCAGGAATCGGCAGCATGAAGTGGCTTTCCATGCTCTCCCTCAAAGGCAACGGCGTGAAGGACATCTCACCGCTGGAACCTCTCACGGAGCTGCAATTTCTCTTCCTCGAAAACAACCAGATCACCGACCTCACTCCCCTGCACCGCATGTGGAAGAAGGACAACGACGGCGCCCGCGAATGGGCCCCCTACTGCCAGATCTTCATCGAAGGCAACGCCATCGACGACGCCTCCAAAAAGCTCGTCGAGGAGATGAAAAAGGCCGGGGCGCGCATCATGCCGTAAGTAGAGTAGGCAGGAGAGCCGAAGCTCTCCTGCCCCTCATCAAACCGGACGTGCGGTTTTCCCGCATCCGGCTTTCCGAATCTTGTTCATCAGAGGCCATTATGTGCGCCATGCCGCTCTGAGCGGGAGTTGATAGAG
>CAINGK010000066.1 GCA_903848465.1 uncultured Verrucomicrobiota bacterium | reverse complement strand
TTGAACTGGGCGTCGTGTCTTTTGCGTTTGGCTTTCATTATGTCGTGTCGTGTTTGGGGTGTCCCCCAAACCGTAGCCACCATAATCGCATAACTTCACTACTGGCCCGATTTTCGGGGTCCACCTCAAACTTCGCAAAGCGGCCCTCCCACTTATTAACATCAAATTCAAAAGTACAGAGGAAACTTCAGCTTTTTTTGACTCAAGATGTGTATAAAGACCAGGGCTGTCGCCACACCCATCTTACGACGGCGGCATGGCGCTTGATGGCTGGGCGCGCTGATCGACGGTCAGGAGTGACCATCGTACTTCTTCAGCAGGCACACCGGTGCAGCATCTATTTGCCTCGCATCCTCTCCGCCATCACTGTGCAGAAACGATAGCTCAATCCCTTTCCCCGACGTAATCCCCTGCACCATGTCTCAGTTTCTTCAATTCGACCGCACTGGCAATCCTGCTGAAGTTTTGCAGCTTCATGAACGCACGCTCGTGCCACCGGAGGGGCATGAGGTGCGGGTGCGGATGAGGTATGCGCCGGTGAATCCGGCGGACCTGAATTTCATCGAAGGCACCTATGGCCGTGCGGCGCATCCGCCGTGCGTTCCGGGGCATGAGGGCTGTGGCGAGGTGGAGGCGGTGGGCAGTGCGGTGACCTCGCTGGAGGTGGGTGATGTCGTGATCCCGCTGGTGGGCACGGGCTGCTGGACGCAGCACCTCACGGCACCGGAGCATCACTTTGCCAAAGTGCCGTCGCAGATTGATCAGGTGCAGGCGAGCATGCTACGCATCAATCCGGTCACGGCGTGGGCGCTGCTGAAGCACTACACCGATTTGCCCAAAGGGGCCTGGGTGGCGCAGAACGCGGCGAACTCTGGCGTGGGCCGTGCGTTCATTCAATTGGCGCATCACTTTGGACTGCGCACGCTCAATTTCGTGCGGCGTGCCGAGCTGTTCGATGAATTGAAAGCGCTGGGAGCGGATGCGGTGGTGCTGGATACCGACGAAGGTGTGGCTGAAGCCAAGCAGATCATGGGCCATGAGCCGGTGATGCTGGCGACCAATGCGGTGGGTGGAGACAGCGCGATTCACTTGATGGATCTGCTCAGTTCTGAGGGCATCCTCGTCACGTATGGTGCGATGAGCCGCCGCAGTCTGAAGGTGCCAAACAAGTTCCTGATCTTCAAAAACCTGCAGCTTCACGGCCTGTGGATCACGAAATGGTTTGAGAAGGCCAGCACTGCGGAACTTTATGAAGTGCTCGATCCACTGACCGCGCTGATCCAGTCTGGTGAACTGGTCACCGCCATTGATGAGATCGTGCCGCTGGCTGAATACAAACGGGCGATCACGCGTGCGCAGGAAGGTTCACGCGGCGGCAAAGTGATTCTAGACCTCGCGTAACCGATGCACGTGCTCCTCACCAACGACGACGGCATTGCGGCACCGGGATTGCAGGCCTTGGAAAATGCGGTGAAGCAACTGGGCTGGCAGTACAGCATCGTGGCTCCGGCCACGGAACAGAGCCAGTGTGGGCACCGCGTGACAACGCATCAGCCGCTGCGAGTGGAGACGCTGGCTGATAACCGGCATGCGGTGCATGGCACGCCGGCTGATTGCGTGCGGCTGGCCTTGTTTGCGCTGGAAGTGAAACCCGACCTGGTGCTTTCCGGCGTGAATGCGGGTGGCAATCTGGGGCAGGACATCGTCATTTCCGGCACCGTGGCGGCGGCACGCGAGGCGGCTTACCATGGCATTCGCTCGATGGCGCTGTCGCATTACATGATCCGCGAGCTGGCGGTGGACTGGCAGCGCACCGCGGCATGGATGGCGGAGATTGTGCGGGAACGGCACGCGCAGGATCACGCGCACAGCACCTTCTGGAACATCAATCTGCCGCATCTTCCCAGCGAGCAGACGGCGCTGCCACCGCGCATCGTGTGCCACCCGGCGCGTTCGCCGTTGAACGTGAGCTATCGCAAAGAGGCGCAGGGCTATGCCTACAGCGCGTCTTATGCCGAGCGTCCACGTGATCCAGAGTCGGATGTGGCGGCGTGCTTTGGTGGCAATGTTGCTGTGTCATTGCTGCATGTGTGAGGCTGGAATGGCACGCCGATGAGCCGTAAGCGTGCGGAAAGGAGGAAGAGAGCGTGATAGAGCTGGGAGGCTGCGGGAGGAGAGAACCCAAGGCGTGTTTTGAAAGCCAACGCATGTTTTGTAACCGGCTTTTGCCGGTTCTGGATCTGGACGGGCGCTTAGAGCCCTACCGGAACCGGCTAAAGCCGGGACTACAATACGTGGTCTGAGTAACGCGGTGCTATGGAGCTTTTTCAGTGCCAGCAGAGCGGGTGGAACTGGGCGCGAGATTGAAAGGAGCAAAAGAGCGCGACAGCGTTGGAGGGGCTGAGGGAGGAGAGAACCCAAGGCGTGTTTTAAAACCCAACGCACGTATTGTAGTACCGGCTTTAGCCGGTTCTGGATCTGGACGGGCGCTTAGCGCCCTACCGGAACCGGCTAAAGCCGGGACTACATTACGCGGTCTGAGTAACGCGGTGCTATGGAGCTTTTTCAGTGCCAGTAGAGCGGGTGGAACTGGGCGCGAGATTGAAGGATGGGCGTAATCCCCCGCTGCCTCGTGCAGACGGCCTGATGGGCCATTTGTATTTTTGCTCCTTGTTGCGTCACTTTGCGGCCATGAAACGGCTACCACGCATCTGTCCTGAACGGCTGCGCGGGCAGGCCATCCTGATTGAACAGGTTGGCCCACTGGAAGGCATTGCTCCAGGCGTAGCGCACGGCGGCGGGCTGCGGCACGTCTTTGCTGGTAACTACCACGGTATTGCCTTCGATCACAGCATCGGCCCAGACGAATTTTTTGTCGGCACCAGCCATGGCGAAGCCTTGCAGCTTGTCGCCGTTTTTGAAGGCGAGACCTTTGCCGCTGTGCTTGAACTTGAGCGTCACTTTGCCGCCCGTGATTGCGTGAGAGGCAAGCTGCGGGCCGAGGTATTCATTGCCTTTTTCATACGCCACGGCGAGCGCCACCTGCACGGCACGCGCGCCGTAGCCGGACTTGTTCGGCGGATGGATGCCGTTGCCGAGATCGCTGCTGATGACCATGTGCGTGTTCGGATATTTCATGAACTGCTCGAAGGCCATGTGCGAGTACTCGGCATCCGGGCCGTTCGGAATTTTCGGAGGCAATGGCGCGAACTTCTCGGCGAGACGGTTCATCGGCTGCGAGTAGTCGAAGGCACAGCCGCCACCGCTGGGCTTCTGCACGTAGAGAAAGGGGAAATCGCCCTGGCCCCAGGCCTTGCGCCAGCCGCCGATGAGTGCGCCCATGAGCGTGACCTGATCCACGCCCACGATGTTGGTGCGGCTCTCGCCCTGATCCCACAGCACGCCTTTGATGCCGTAGCCCACATAGGGACGGATGAAGGCTTCAAAGAGCTGGCCGACTTTGCCAGAGTTGGTTTCGCCGGCCTTGCCCACAGGTTGCGGGCCACGCGGTCCGGGAGGAACAGTTTTGCCCTCTTTCTTCGCGGCATCGGCCAACGGTTTCCAGATGGCGAATTCGGCGTCATACTTAGCTTTGTCCACGGCATACTTGGCCACGAGTTCGTCATACTTGTATGTCGGGGCGAACTTCTTCACGGCCTCGGCGCAAGCGGCATCGCTGCGATACATCTCATCGCTCAACCAAAAGCCCGAAGGGGTGCCGCCAACAGCGCCGACCATCAGGCCGACAGGAACGCCGATCTTCTTCTGCAAGGGGAAGCCAAACGAGAACAGCAGCGCGCTGAACTTCGGATTGGTCTCCGGCGTGGACTGCTCCCACGTGGCGTTGGCGTCTTTGCGGAGCAGGCGCAGTTGCGGATAGGTTTGCTTCGCGGCTTCATCGAGCACGGGGTCATCCTTCGTGTAGCTGGCAACGACCATGTCCATGTTCGACTGGCCGGAACCGACCCACACATCGCCCACGAGGACGTCGTCGATCTTCTGGCTGCCAATGGTCAGCGTGCGCGGCTCGGCGCTGGCTTGCAAAGAATCGAGCTTCACGCTCCAGGCCCCCTTGTCATCTGCCGTGGCGGTTTTGTTTTGTCCCGCGAAAGCCACCGTGACCTTCTCGCCCGGAGCCGCGGTGCCCCACACGGGTACCGCCATGCCGCGCTGCAGCACCATGTGCGGGGTGAAGACCTTGGACAGCTTCACCTCGGCATGCAGTGCCGAGGCCAGCAGGAGGGCGGAACAGAAAGTGAACGATAATAGACTTGTTCTCGGATAACAAACTGGATGAGCGCGAGCAGAAAGTGGCAGGGGCGCTGCGCTCAGGATGGGTTGCAGGCTTGGGTGGCTAGGTGGTGATTCCACAAGCCTGCGCTCACGAGGGCCACCCGGTCATCA
>CAINGK010000065.1 GCA_903848465.1 uncultured Verrucomicrobiota bacterium | reverse complement strand
CGAGGCTTGACACCTCCATTGCGACAAAACAAATGTCGCCGCGCGGTTTTCGACCCAAGCAGCCTTCCGAAATCCAAAACAACAATTCCGTGCGAAAAAAGTGTATAAAGACCAGGGCTGTCGCCACACCCATCCCACGGGGAAGCTGGCTGCGCGTAAACGCTGGGTGGATGGAGGCTTCTCGCATACCTCCGGCATGCGACTCAGAGCGGGAATATTATCGGGGGGGCATTGTCCGGTGGTTCACGCTGCACCGCTGCGCGGTTTCGCTCCACCACCGGCTAATTTCTCTGCTCCCTCAGGCTCTGTTGGTTTGTTGTCATGTCTTCAGAAGGAGCTGTGGATGAGAAGGTTATCTCGATTTCAGGGCGGTCTTTCTTGATCTCGATTCGTTCGACGATGCCTTCAATGATCCGGCGTTTGTTCTCGTCAGGGAGCTGGGGCCAGTTGTTGTAGAGGGTGTCAGCTTCGACTTGCACGGCATCTGCGCTGACGCTGCGGACTTTGAAGTAATCGAGTTCTGCTTCGAGTTTGGGAAGTTCGGTCTGGAGTTGCGTGAGGCGGTCGGCCAAAGGTTTGTGATAGCCGCCAAAGTCGGCAAGGGCGATGTGGCCGTCGAGGTAGAGGCGATGCGTTTTCGCCATTTGTTCGCGCACTTGTTCGATCTCCTGGCGATGCGTGGTGAGCATCTTCTCTTTGTCCGCAAGGTTGCGTTCGGTGGCTGAGATTTGTTCGGCGAGTTTGGCCTTGTTGGAAAAGACATCGTGAATCTCACCGACAAACACCTCTTCAAGATCGACCATCGGAATCTTGTTTCGGCAGCCGGTGCAGACATATTTTGGAGTGTTGGGGCCGACATACATCTTTTTGCCACACTCGCAGAACACGAGGCCGGCAAAGAGATGCACGGGCTTGGGGCCGGGGCGCTTCTTGGGAGTCGAGCGCCGCTCCTCCAAAAGCTGGTTGGCTTCGTTCCACATCGTCTCGCTGACGAGCGGTTCGCAGGGCACCATACCCCATTCGCTTTCATCCTTGATCTCCCATTTCCACGGGCCGGTGTTGCGTCGCACATTGATCCGGTAGGTTCCCTTGGCAGCCCAGTCTGCAATGCATCTGCCAATGGAAGTGTCGGTCCACTTGGAGTTGGTGCGGGTGCGGTGGCCCATTTCATTCAAGAGCCGGGCGACGGCACCGAGCCGCTTTTCCTTGAGAAACAGCTCATAGATCAGCTTTCTGATGGCGGCCTCTGCGGGCACCTGCTGTAGCTTTTGGTCCTTCCAAATATAACCATAGGGAGTCTTGCCGCTCAGCGGCTTGCCGAGCTTGGCGCGAATGGCTATGGAAGCCTTAACCCGGTCACCGATCTCGGCCCTCTCCCATTCCGCCATGGCGCTGATGATGGTGAAGAACAGCATTCCTGAGGGCGTGCTGGTGTCGAGTGTTTCCTGGAGTGAGACGAGATTGACTCCCTTGGCGCGAAACCTTTCGGCGAGTTCCAAAAGCTCGCGCGTATTGCGTGCAAGGCGCGCGAGCTTGGAGAAGATCAGCGACTTGATGTGTCCGCGCTCGATGTCCCGCAGCATGCGCTTCGCCTCAGGGTGATCGAGGACGGACTTCCCGGACACGCCCGCCAGATCATAGACCTCGCGCACCTCCCATCCCTTGGACGCGGCATAGTGCTGCGCACGCGCGAGGTGATGTGATGGTCGAGATAGGAGCACAGCCCCCGCGAGGTGCGTTAGTCCGGCATCTCGGACGCTCCCCGCCTACTCATCCTCCATCGGCTCCACGAACTCCGTCAGCGTCTTCTCCACGCCATGCGCCAGCCGCGCGGCGACATGCAGCGTCGGAATGGATTCACCGCCTTCGATGCGGCTAATCATGTCGCGCGAGACGCCGCACTTCATCCACAGCGCATACATGCTCAGGCCACAGGCTTCACGAAGCTCCTGAAGCCGACGCGGCAACCTATCGCGGATGCGCTCGGCGTAGTCGTAGGCGTCGTGGCTGTCCGGCGCGGTGGGCATTGGGAATTCATGCGGCGTGCAACGCGTTCAGCGGCACGAGCAGCAGGGCGGTGATTGTGAGGGTGTGTTTCATGAGCATCGTGGCTCGAAAGGTTTTGATGGCCTGAGGACACTCAACGACCTCTTTTACCGGCAGTTCTTGGTCCGTCGTGGCGTTGGTGAAAGAAATCGAAGTCCGCGTGACCGCCTTCTGCTGCCGACGACAAGTTGTAAGAAAACAAGCCAACCTTGGTGCCCTCATACCACGCGGTGCGGTATGGATAATCGCGATCACCCAGCAGCTCGTAGTGTTCGCCGTCGAGGCTGTAAAATAAGGTGCCCTTGTAGTGACGGTGTTCGAGCTTCAACCAAATGACGTCTTGCTTGAGTTCGGGGCCATCTGTGAATGCGCCGGGGCCGGCGGTGGCGGTGCCTTTGGCGAAACGGATGCGTTTGGTGCCGCCCTCTTTGGCGACTCCGATCCAGGTGTAGTCGTCGATCATCGTGCAGAGACCAGCGCGTTGGCCGTCGATCATGGTCGTGGTGTTTAGCTTCGTGATGATGTCGGACTCGGCTCCGTAGAGGCGCTGGACGAGTGTGTTGTAGGCAAAGAGCAGATGGTCTTCGCGATAGTTGACCTTTGTTCGGCCAAATTGAGAAATGCCGCCTTGGGTATTCAGATGCCGCGCCGTCAATCGTAAATAGCCCGGCCTCGCGGAGAGCGACCAGTGCGAGTCATCGGGGTCGTGATTCCAAGCCCACTGACCCCCGAGCATGCTCGCTTCAAACTCATCGGAAGGGTCCGCCGCGTTGATGGGTTGGCTTGGCAGCGCGGGCTTGGCGTAGGGCTCAGTGAGGCCCACGGGTTCGCCGATTCCATCGCCATCAGCGTCAACGCCGATCCACGGCCAACCGTCAGTCGTCCAGCCGACAGGCTCAAGATAAAGGCGGCGGCCGTAGGTGGCGAAAAGGTTGTAGTCGTGATGCAGGAAAGCCCAGTGGTCGCCGCTGACTTCGACAAGCGATCCCTGTGCCGCATTGATGTCGGCCTTGCCTGCGTGGAAGAGCTTCCGGCTCTCATAGGGACCGTAGAGCGACTTGGAGCGATAGACATACTGTGCCTTGTCTTTGTTCTTACCGGTGGAGGCGACGGAGATGTAGTAGAAGCCGTTTCGCTTAAAAACCTGCGGTCCCTTCGGCGGGATGTCATCGATCAAGATCGTGCCTTGGTCCACGATGGCATCGAAGGTGTCGTTCAAGCGGAAGATCCGCAGCGCCCCCGGGTTGCCCAACAGAAACAAGTAGCCTTTGCCATCATCATCCCAAAACGGACACGGGTCTTCGAAGTCGCCCACGATCTTCTCCGAAAGGCTCACAGGCTCGCCCCACGGACCTTCCGGCGCAGTGGCCTTGCAGACAAAGCCCCGGTATTTCGTGCTCCAGTTGAACATGTAATAGGTGCCACGGAAGAATCCGACTTCGCCATCCTGCGATCCTGCGGAACACGCCTTGCCGGGAAAAGTAAAGTCCGCATGAACTCCACCGAGACGCGAGTAGATGCGCCCAGCGTGAGTCCAGTTGACCAGATCTTTGGACGCCAGCAATGGCATGCCCATAAAATGATGCGAGGCGCAGGTCAGATAGAAAGTATCGCCCGCCTTGAACACA
This sequence comes from uncultured Verrucomicrobiota bacterium, assembly GCA_903848465.1. Taxonomy (GTDB): domain Bacteria; phylum Verrucomicrobiota; class Verrucomicrobiia; order Verrucomicrobiales; family Verrucomicrobiaceae; genus Prosthecobacter. The sequence continues at coordinate 40,531 of CAINGK010000065.1, read as the reverse complement.
CATGGGTTGTTGTAGTCCGCCCACAAGATGGGATTGCGATAGGTGCCGTCTCCCTGATCGCCCCAAGCGGGCTTGGTGGCAGGATCGGCGGCGTGAAGCGCGGCCAGCGAAGCCAGCAGCAAGGAGGCAAAGACGAGGGTTGGTTTCATAGGTATTAATCGCCGAGCAGCCATTCACGACCGGCGCGGGTTTTGGGTTCGGCGAAGGTTTTGATCAGCTTGCGGTATGGCTGGTCGGCGTAGCGTGTGGATGCTTGCTGAAGAAAGACGGTGATGCCCTGTCGTCCGAAGGGTTCGATTTGTTTGTGTGGCCATGCTTTGTCGGGGTCGGCGTAGACGCTGAAGAAATCGAGCGCTTTGCGCAGGCTTCGTCCGTCAATAGTTTGGAAGTTCCAGAGGTCGATGCCGAGAGGTTCACCGAGCCTTGCGAGGCGAATCATGGCCCGTGTGTTGTAGAGGGTGTAGCCAGCGGATTTTGTGCGCCTGAGTTCGTGTGGCATGGTGCCATCAGGTTCGATTTGCGCAGCGACGCGACGCTGGCGGGCTGCTAGCAGGATTTGCCGTGCGCGAGCCACATCGCCGACGAACAGCGCGAAACTCGTCGCCTGCACATCGAACCAAGTGCCGTGGTTGTTTTTGTCATTGCATTCCTTTTGGCCCAACTCGCTGGTCGTGAGCCAAGCGAGGTAATCACGAAACCACGCCTGCAAACGGGTGTGATCGGTGGCCGTCCATGCGGACGAAGTTTGCAGGAGCGCGTCGGCATCGAGAACATCGGTGAGGTAAGCAGTCTCGATGATGCCGAAGGGTGAGCCGCCATCCCGCCCGCGAACGCACTGGCCGAAATTGAGGTGCGGATTCATCCGCGTGGCTTCGTCCAGGAACCACGTCCTGAGCTGGACGGCGGCAGCTTGGGCGTAACGCTCTTCGCAGGTGGTGGCATAGGCGAGCGCGAGGCCGCGTGCGATGTCGATCATTTTGCGCAGCCTTGTGTAATCGGAGTCCTTGGTCTCGGGATTCACTTCACCATCGTGTGCGACGTAAGGCAGCCCGTTGGGTGTTTTCGGGTTCGGCCAGTAGTAGGTCGCGAGACTTACATAGTCGTGCTTGTCACCACTTGGCGCAGCGATGCCCTTGTCCATCACGCTGACAGGGGCTTTTTTCAGGTGCTTGTCGCCGGTGCGGTGGATGGCAGCGATGCAGTCCTTCGATGCTTCATCACCGGTGGCAGCGCGGCGTTTGAGGTCATCGAGCTGCTGTGCGTCGATGCCAAACGTGTTCGGCACTGGTCGCAACATGACGCGATGGGAGCGCGGTTGTGCTTCGTCATGCATCGTCGCGATGGCACGCTCCAACGCGGCCTCCGTTTGCGGTTTGTTGGCCATCCACTTGGGCCACAGCTTGATCATGGCGAGTCCGAAATCGGCAGGGTCGCTGTGCTTTGCTTTGTAGGCAGCGAAGGCGCGCTCAACCCCAGCCGCGTCATCGGATTTCACGTTCGCTGGTTCGAGGATGCTTGATCGAATCCAGGCCATGCCGCGCAGGTCGCTCGATTCGATGTTGTGACGTTCGCTGTTGGCTTTTGCGACTGCGAACGCTTGACGATACTGCGGAGTCCTAGTGTTGCCCGCGAGATTGATGCCTTTGGCGAATTGCTCCGCCGAAAAGGAACCGACCGCTTCGTCGTCAAACCACAAGCCGTGTTGTCCCGGCGGCAGCCCTTTGATGACGAGCAGTTCTTGATTCAAATCGGACATGAACGGCACGAGATCGAGCGCGGTGTGAGCCTCGTTTGGCACCGGAAAGGGCAGCGCCTTGGCGAGGTAAGTGAATTGGATTTCACCCTTCTTCGCCACGAGATCAGTCACGCGGCAGTTCTCCACCTCGACCATCGAAGGTGCCGTAACATCAAACGAAACCCGGGCCACATACGGCGAGTGGCCTTGCGCCTTGAGGAAAAGCGCAGCCATCACGAAATGTCCCAGCGCTCCAGGATGGATGCGATCCGCGCTCACCAATGTGAACGTCGGCTCTTTGGCCTGCTCGGCGTGATTGAGCGCCGTCATCGGCGTATGAAAATCAACAAAGCCGACCTTCCTCTGGCTGGCGATCTCCTGCACCCGTTTCGTCCAGAGTGCGAGCGCATCGTTCCGACGCATGTCCGCAGGCTTCTCCATCTGCGCCGTGTCGTCGTAAGGGCTGGGTCCGATCAGCGTGTAGCGCACGTTGGCCGACTCCAGCGCATCGAGGAGCTTGAGGTAGTCAGCGCTCACGGCTTCGAGCTTTTCGCGCATCGCCGCCTCGATTTGAGCATCCGACTTTCCGCCCTCTGTGAAGCCACCTCCCATGTCATTCATCCCGAGCATGACCGTGGCAGTGTTCGGTTTCCGCTCTAGCACATCCCAACCGAGCCGCTTCAAGGCCCTGGGTGCAGCATCGCCCGAGCGGCCAGCATTGAAGAAGCTCAGCCGCGTCTCCGGGTAGCGAGTGGCATAGAACAGCTGGATGAAGGAGTGATAGAGACCGCCGCGCGTTATGCTATCGCCGATCAAAGCCACGGTGTCGCCATTCTCGAAGCGGAGTGGAGGCATCGTCTCTGCGCTACGAACCTCCGCAGGTTGGGAAACATCACGGAGCGGCTCCGCAGCTTGAACCGCATCGAACGCCGTGAACAGCAGGGCGGCGAGAGTTACCAGGCTGTGCGCGATAAAGTTTGATGCAGGACAGAAAAGTGTGCTGGAAACGGACATTCCGTGATTCTGGCGAGCGCTGTGGATTCCGTCTTGGAAAATCATCTCCAACTTCGTATCGTGAGACGATATCTAAACTCCGCCATGCCCGAACCTCGCCCCGCCAAAACCACGTTCCAGAATCCTCTGCCTGTGAGAGACCTCCTCGTCTCCGGCAAGGAACTGGGCCTGCCGATGGTGGACTACATCGCGGCCAACCACCGCTTCAACGCCGGGCGCATGAGTTGGCACTCGCACGAGGGTCACGAGATTCTATTGTTGCTGAGCGGCACCACCAGTTACGAGTTTCGCGGCGGGCGGCACGCGTCTTTGAAAGGCGGGCACATCATGGTCGTGCCGCGTGGCACGGTGCATCGCGGCCTGAATGATACGCGCCAGGCATCCACGCTCTGCGCCATCGTTTTCAATCCGACTCACGCACGCACACAAACGACACCTTTCACCCGGAAGGAATGCGACTGGCTGGCGAAGCACTTTGGCAAACTAAGACCCTCTCCGTCACCCATGAGTGCGGCCATCCGGCAGCACGCCAAGACACTGCACCGCTTGATCCGCCAGCACGCTTCCACCGAGAAGACCGAAGGTCTCGCCGCTTCCATGCGGCTGACCGTGGCCTCAATCATCATCGACACCGCGCGCGGCTATGACAGCACCCAGACCGCAAGCACGGCCCGCGTTGCGCACGACGCCATCCACTATCTGGAGCATCATTACATGAAGCCAGTGCCGATGGATCACCTCGCGAAACAAGCTGGATGCAGTCGGCCCCGGCTGTTTGCGATCTTCAAACAAGAGACTGGCATGAGCCCGAACGACTGGCTGCAACGTCATCGCGTCAAGGTCGCCGCCGAGTTGCTCCGCACCACCAATCGCAAACTCGAAGACATCGCCTCCTCGGTCGGCTTCTCCTCCGCCCAGTATTGCTGTCAGGTTTTCCGCAAATACACCGGTAAGACGCCGGGCGAACATCGTGCCTGTTGAGCTGGTAGATCGGCGATTTGCCACCTGGTCAGGCAAATGAAGCCGCCATGGATCCTGCCAACGCCTTCCAGGCGGATGCTACTCTCACGAGCCAGTCCATACTTGCTCAGTCCACAGCGTTCCCGCAACTCCTGCAAACACCTCGGCAACCGGTCGCGGATGCGCTCGGCGTAGTCGTGGGCGTCGTGGTTGTTCTGCGCGGCGGGCATGGTGGTTCATCCCCAGAGTTCGTTGAACATGAGTTGCTTCTCGGTCGCGTTGAGCGGAGAGCGCGAAACGGCGTTCCAAGCGGTGTTGATGTCCTGCCGTGCCCAGCATTGTGCTATGAGGGCGGCGAGTTTCGAGCGCATCTCGGAACAAGGAACCTCAGGGAGCAGTTGAAGTGCTTTTGCATGTTGCCCTCTCAAATGCCCGCGAATGCGCTTGGCTTTGCGGAAGGCCTCGTGGTTGTCCGGCGCGGTGGGCATAGGGGCTCATGCGGCGTGCAACGCGGCCGTCGGCGCAAGCAGGAGGTCGGTGAGGAGTGCAGCACAGCCTTTCATTTCTTCTCGATAGGTGCGCCAGCATTGGGCGGGTCGGCGATGGGAGTCTTCGAGCTATCAGCTTTGCCCGCTAGAACCTCTTCGATCATCTTCTCTGTCAGTTCATTGGGGTGGCCGATCCAAGCTAGCCTGCCGTCTTTGCCGACTAGGAAGGCGGACGGGATGCTATTCAATCCGGCAGCGTCTAGCCACGTCTTACCCATCGAGCCTTGCCCGGAGGCGCTCATGTTATCCAAGGCGACAGGATAGGTCATCCTGTCTGCCATCTTTTTGACGAAGGCTTTTACCGGTGTCTGATCTTTGCCTTCGACGTTCTGACCGATCACTACCAATCCCTTGTCCCTGAACTTGAGATGGAGGGCGTTGAGATGGGGAATTCCGTCCACGCAAGGTCCACACCAAGTCGCCCAGAACTCGATCAGATAGGCTTTGTCTTTCGCGAACTCCGTGACTGGCTGTCCTTGAATCCACTCTCCGCAGTTCAGCTTTGGGGCAGCGTCGCCCGTTTTGAGCGTGATCACCGCCTCCTGTGGGGACATGGCCGGGAGATGTCCCGCCTTGTAGCTCTCCAGGGTCACTTGGTAGGGGGCCATGTCCGCTTTGTCTGTCTTGGCATCCACCATTAAGGCGATCACTTTCTCTTGCAGTTCGACGGCCTTTCCCTTCTCGCCTTTCATGAACGTTGCACGCGCGAGAACCGCGAGATGACATGCCCGGTGTTCGTCATTGTTGAAGTCGCCTTCATTTGCCTTCACGGCTATTTCATAGGCGTTGTCGAGCGCTTGACCGGAAAGCGACTCATTCTGAAGCAGACCTTCGGCAACGCGTTTTAGATCGCACTTTCGTTCGGATTGCTGTTCCGCCAGGAATTCGGAAACCGACTTCGCTACATCGAATTTGCCTGCTAGAAGCTCTTCGATCTTCTCATCCAAGGCAACTGGATAGGTCATCTTCGTTTCAGTCACTTCAGCAGGATTGCCGATCCACGCTATCCTGCCATCCTTGCCAACGAGGAAGGCACACGGGAGGCAGGTCTGACCCGCAGCGCTCATCCAAGTATCCATCATCGTGCCTTGCAGTTTGTTCACGCTATCCAAGGCGACAGGATAGATCCTTGTGTTGGCCATTTTCCCGACAAGCGATTTGACGTTTGTTGGATCGCCTCCCGCCAGCTTCGAATTGACGTTCTGTCCGACAACTATGAGCCCCTTATCCTTGAACTTTTGATATAGCGCATTGAGATGCGGGATGTTGTCGTCACAAGTCCACAAGGGAGTGGCCCAGAACTCGACAAGGTAGGCCTTGTCATTGGCGAACTCCTTGATCGGTCCGCCTTGTATCCATTGGGTGGGGATTAGCTTTGGGGCGGGATCGCCGGGCTTAAGCCGTGGCTCGGTCCATTGTTTTATCTGCAAAAGCGGGGCGGGAAGGCTGGGCTTGAGCCGTGGCTCGGCAGATTGCAGTGACGCCAGCGGTGCCAGCAAGAGGGTGGTGAGTAGTGTTAGGGTGTGTTTCATTGGTGAGAGGGGATTTTTCATTTCTTTTCAATGGGTGCGCCAAGATTGGTCGGGGTGCTGGCTTTGCCAGCGGGGTCGGCGATGCCTGCGTGTTCCATGAGGAAGCGGTTGCGCAGCTCGTTGAAGCGCGGGCCTTGGTTGTGGCCGATTAGCGGGGCGAGATCGAGCTGCTTGGGGCCGGGGATTGTGTTGTAGATGGAGAGGACAGTCGTGGGCGGGCAGGCGGTGTCGATGAGGCCGCTGCTCATGAGCACGGGCACTTTCACGAAGCGGGCGAAATTCACGGTGTCGTAGTAGGCAGTGGCGGCGATGATTTTTGGATCGGGTGTCTTCTTGTCGCGGCCCATGATGAGGTTGCTCGGTGCGGCATCGGGCCGTCCGTGGAGCGGGCCGGTGTGCTCGCCGAGCGCGGGCGCGACGCTCACGACGGCGGTGATGCGCGGATCGAGCGCAGCGGCGATGATGGCGAGGCCGCCCCCCTGGCTACCGCCGGAGCTGATGATGGCCTTATGATTCCAATCAGGACGCGAGGCCATGTAGTCAATCCCGCGCACCAACCCCGTGAAGACCTGCCGATAGTAATACGTCATGCGGTCGTCGCTGCCGATGTAGGGATAGCCCATGAACTTTTTCCACCGTGCCTCGTCCTCGGGAGTCCGCTCCATCGGCATGTCGTGAGCGCTCATGTCGAGTGCGAGGAAACCCAGCGCTGCATTGCCGATGACCCAACGCGATTCCTTCAAGCCATTCGGATGCACGCCCATGCCCGGCTGCGAAATCATGATCGGCAGCGAAGTCGCGCCCTTCGGCTTGGCGAGATACCCGTGTGATCGCAGGCCGTTGATATTGGCAAAGCTGACCTCGAAGAGTTCGATGGCCGCATTGTCCTGCGCGACGGGTTCGATCTTTGCATCGAGAGGAACCTTCGCCAGCTCCGCCTTCTGCGCGGTCCAGAACGCCTCGAAGTCCGCCGGAAGTTTCGCTGTGGGTGCGATGTGGTAAGGCTCAAAAGCCGCACCAGCCATGCCGATGCCGAGCGCTTCCACGTTTGCTGTTGGCGTCACCTTGAATTGCAGCACTCCGGGTTGAGCCAGGGTTCCCTCCACCGTGGCCGAGCCGTCTTTGAGCGTGACAGCGCCTTGTCCCAAAACCTTCGCGCCATCGAGCGTGAGTGACCACACGAGTTCGGCGGGCACGCTCGGAACCTTATCTGCCAGGATCACGCGGAACACTGCTTTCTCGCCGCACTTGTAGATGGCATCCGCGTGATCGGTCTCGGCTTTGATCCAGGTGTTGGGATTGACGGGCTTTGGCTTGGCGGCGTTCGCATCATTCCGCCAAGTGACTTCCACCGGATCTGCCGAGGGCATGGCTTGGACGAGAATACGATCCTTCCGCACCTCGACGGGAAGTTGAGCGCCAGAGTTCCGAGTCTTGGCTACCACTTGTGCGGCATCCTTCACTGGGATGACGACCGTCAGCGGAACGTGGGGCTGCGTTTGAGCCTGGGTGCATTCGAGTGTGAACGTCGCACTGTTGCCGGTGATGGCTTGCGTCAGTTTCGCCGCATCGCGCTCCATCGTGTAGCGCTTCACGTTGGCATAGGTGTCCAGCCAGAGCACATCCTCGCGGCTCTTGAGGTATTTCAGATGGTTAGCGAGGACATCGGAGCTGGACTGGGCGTTGTAGCCATCCGTGATGGCGTGAATCATCCAGACCAAGTGTTTGCCTTGGGAGAGATAGCGCTCGCCCATCGCATTCGCCTGCTCGGTGGTGAAATCCTTGCTCGTCGGTGGCCAAGCACCGAAGCGCTCGCACTGATCCCGGATCACTGGATGATATTGGTGCGCAGCGGCCCTGATGACTTCATCCATGGCATTGCCAGGCGACGCAAAAGTGAGCGGTGCCAAGCCGATCCTGTCCTTGATCGCCTCATAGGCCTTTGCCACCTGCGCCTCCAGCTTGGCTGGCTCCATGTGAAGCCGTTGCCCGTCCTTGCTCGTGATAACAGATTCGTGCGTCCAAGTATGGCTGGCGATTTCATGTCCCTGCGCCGCTAGTTCCTTCAACCGCTGCCAACTGATGCCGCCCCAATCGCCCGGCTTCTTTTTGGCCGCTTCTTCATTCGTCTCGGGCGTGAGACCGGGGATGACGAAGAAGGTAGCCTTGATCCCATATTGATTGAGCAGCGGCACGGCCACGTCGTCCTGATTGCGAAGACCGTCATCGAGCGTGACTGAAACAGCCGCCGCGCGGTCACCTTTAAACTTGGCTACATGAATCGCCTCTGCGGCGTGCAACCCCGCTAGCGGAGCCAGCAGTAGGGCGGCGAGGAATGTGAGGACTCGTTTCATTGCTTGATTTGTTGAAGAGTTTTTGCCCGCTGCATTTTCTCAAACGGGATCGGTTCAAAGCTGGGGATTTCCTGGAAGACGCGGGAGTCGCGGCGGAGCGTGAAGTCACCAGCAGCCTCGTCTACAAAACCCGGGTCGATATCAATCTCGACATTATGATGGCGGTAGTCCCTGTCGGGATAACGCGAGGGGCCGACGCCTTCGTTGTTGCCGATGAGCGCGTTGTTGAAGACGCGGTTATAGAGCGGCGTCTTGGGGTCGTTGTTCACGGCGACGCCGAGGTAGGTCGCATGGAACTCGGGATACCTCGTGGAGTAAGGCGGCGCGGTCACGTCCACGTCCTTGGTCAGCATGGTGACATTGCTGAGATAGGTCTTCCGCGTCTTCTCAAAATCAGCGCCGTCCTTGGTCTTCACGCCTGGGTTGTCTATGAAGAGATTGTTCGCGATGACATGATCGTGGCCCTCGGTGATGCCCAGCAGCGCGCAGCTCCACGGCTTCACGGTGCGTCCGATATTGCGGTAAAAGACGTTGCCGAAGACCTCGACGCCGTGCGTGCTGTTATCGAGGTAGATCGTGCAGTTGCCCGCGTTGTGATCCGGGCTGCCGCGTTCGTTGTCGTGGAAGTAATTGAAGCGAATCCGGTTGCCCAACATGCTCGGATTCTGCCGCGTCTCGACGACTCCGCCGTCCTTCGAGGCCGTGAGCCCGCGTGCGATTTCGTTGTATTGGATGAGGTGATCGTTGCCGAGAAAGTAGAGCAGGCCACCGTAGTTCTCGTGGAGGTAATTGCCTTCGACGATATTGCCGCAGCCGTCCATGACGACCGACTCCGCATACATGTGAACGCGGCGATCGGTGCGGTAGATGTTGCAGTTCCGCACGAAGTTTTCCGCTGGCGTGAGTGTCTTGCGATCACCGCCACCGAGCAGCACGCCGCCGATGCCGGTGTCGTAAATCGTGCAGCCGTCGAGGCCGTTGTGGCGCCCGCCTTGACGGTCGAGTGCGGTCGAGCCGGGGAGCCGATTTTGCAAAGGCAGTCGCTCCATGCCGGTGCAGAGCACATGGCGATACGAACCCGGCAAGCGCGGCAACGGCTTGCCCGGTCCAGCCGCCAACACCTCCGGCGGCGCAGTGGCACCGACGGGCGACAACGCTTCCCACTCGCCCGCAAGTCCGGCGTCCCACCCGAAACCAATCTGCACGCCGACGATGCCCGCATTGCGAATGGTGCAGCGCTCAAGCACGCAGTCCTCGCCCCGCTCGATATACACGCCGCTCGTGCGCGTGGCCTCCAGCGTGAGGCCCCGCAGACGCACATGCGAGCAGCCTTCCATCGCCACCAACACATCATTGAGCATCGAGACGAGGACCTCACTTTCATCATTGAAGCCGACGGGCGGGTAGATGGTCAGCACGCCGCTCTTGCGATTCAGGTAATACTCGCCGGGCACATCGAGTTCCTCGGGCAGATTTGAAAAGTAGAACCACTTCGCGGTGTCCTTGTAAGTCGGCCAGACCTTTACCGGAGTGGAGAAAGTAACGGTGCCTTTCTTTGCATCCACCGACGCGATCTTGCGGTGCGTGTTTGCATAAGCGCGGATGAGGCCACCGACGACATACGCATCATCCAGCGCTCCCCACTCGCTCATGTGCGCGATGGCCTGCTGAGGAAACAAAGCCATCTGATCCCCGTCCCCTTCCGTGCCCCAAGGTTTGATGGGCACATCCTTCAACGTGATCGTGGAATACTGCGTAGCCCCACCTTTCTCTTCGTGCTCCATATTCTGAATCGCGCTCTCGACCAGACCCAGAGTCGGCATCTGATCGTTGCGGTTCGGCCAGCGGGCGAGCATCGCCGCTTTGCCATCAATGAAGAGTTCCAACGGTGCAGGCAAGTAATGAGTCCGCGATCCGAAATCCAACGCATGCATCGGCTGCAACTCGCCATAATCCGTAATGCCCAGCGCCTTCAAATCCACCTGCAACAAATGCCGCCGCGCTGCATGACTCACCAAGCGGTCGAGAAACACCCGATCCGTCACCGGATGAAATGCTGAAGCCTGAATCTTTCGCCCACCCACCAGCCGCACCGTCTCGCCCGGACTCGCCGCATATACGACCGGCGCACTCGCCTGCCCGCCATCACGCGCATCCAAATCAAACGACCGCTCCCGCTGATACACCCCGCCACGGAGCCAAACTGTGATGCCTTCAGCCGGATACTTCTTCGCCGCATTCAGCTCCCGCACGGCATCGCGTGCCCGTTCCAAAGTGGCGAAGGGGAGTTCCTTGGTGCCGGGATTTGCGTCGTCGCCGCTTGGCGCAATGTAGAAGTCAGTGGCGTGTAGCGCAGAAAGCGGCGCGAACAATAGGGAGGCGAGAGCGAGCAGGTATTTCATGGGAGATAAAAGTCGGGGTGGTTCCACTCATGGCAGCGGTGCGCGGCGAGCCATCGTCACGCGCACATCATCCGCATAGTGTCCAACGAAGCTGCCCGATGTGTGCGACGAGCGAACGATACCGAGGCGAATCATCAAGAAGTCGGTGTTCGTCGGCAGGCGCAGTTCACAAGCCATCCGTTGCCAAGTGGTGGCATCGCGATCCAACATCTTGCCGCCGCTGCGAGCCATCGCGAGTGAACCCGTGAAGAGTTTGTTCTCGATGCGCATGGAGCCGTTGGTCGCCATGTCCGCATCCAAGGCATAGATGCACACGTCGCACTCATCCTTCTCATCCGCTGATAGTGCGACGGCATTGAACACCGCCGACAACTGCACCACCGCCCCGCCATCACTGAACTCGCGCCGATAAGACCGCACATCAATCAACCGGAAAAGATCCTCGCTGTAACCTCCGGGATTCGGCTTCCCCTCGTAATCCGCGCTCAAAAAGCGCAGCATCTGTGTTCCCGTCGCCGACTTCACGCCCTGCTGCTCACCCTCCACCTCCGAGTAATCACCACTCCACTGCCCCGCCTCAATCGGCACACCCGTCGCCAACGGCGCAGGACCAGACTCAAAGCTCTCGTGCAACAGTGTCATCACCTTCCTGAACGTCGGTGCGACATAAGCGAAGAGCATCGACGTGCAGAACATGCCCAACACAATCCCCGGCGCCGCTGCGGTGAGCGGACGCCAGGAGAGCCAACTTGCCGACCGCGGGCGGACTGAGACAGTCACAGGCCTGCTGAGCAGTGCAGCAGCATCCTCGTTCAGATCGTTTTGCAAAAGCATGTGATCCACAAAGCGCCGCCGCGCCTCAGGGCAGCGCAACAGCAGCGCATCCAGCTCAGCTTGTTCATCCGCAGACAGCGGTGTCTCCCGCAGGCGTGCGGCGAGTTCATCAAGGCGTTGAGTTTCGGTGCTCATAGATTTGCTCCCGCGTTCAGCCAGCGCTTGTGAGTCATGCAGTCGAGCAGGGCGGCGTGGATCTTTTCCAGGCGCAGGTAGATCGACCTCGCGGTGCGCTGTGCCTCCTGTGCGATGTCTGCTACGTCTTCGCCGCGCTCGTAATGCGCCCTCAGGAGCTGGCGTTGAGTCTCCGGCAGGCGGCTTAGGCACTCCTGCAAGGCCTCTCGCCGCTCATCGTCGGGCACGGAGAGCGCCGCCACCGCCTCATCGGCGAGCAGCAGCAGCGTTTCGTCGCCCAGGGCCAACGGCAACCTTGCCTGCTTGCGCCGCCAGTTGAGCACGGTGAGGCGTGCCACACACATCGCCCAGGCTGCGAAGTCCGTGCCGATCTCAAACTGGTCAAACTTCGTCCACAGCACCGCCGAGACATCTTGCAACACATCCTCCGCCGCCGCCCGATCCTGCACCAGCACCTGGATGAACCCCAGAATGCGCCGACGCTCCGCCATCAGCAGTCGGCTGAAGGTCTCTCCTCGTGATTCATGTGGGTCGCTGGACGCTGGCATTGATGGGTAATGTCGCCACACGGCAACGAGTGAATAACAAAATGCAAGCTGCGGCGGATTTAGATTACCTCTCTATGTGACTATCGCGCTAAAACTGCTGTGCGTTTCATGATGATGGTCTTACTTCGTGATAAACAGTTCGCTCTGCACGATGGCGTCGATGAGGGAGTGGAGGCCGTAGTTCCTCGGCTTCGTCTTCTCGAGGATGCGCGTGATTTCGCGGCGGTCGGAGTAGTGAGGCTCGGAGCCGGTGGCATACATGAGGAGCTGGCGGATCATGTTTGCGGCGAGGGCGTCGGGGTTGCGCAACACGAGCGCCTGAAACTCGGCGAGGTTTTGGAAGGGCTCGCCGCTTGGGAGCTGGCCTGAGGCATCGACGGGCTGATGGAGGCGCACCTTGGGTTCAAAGCCGGAGGCGAAATGGAACGCGATGGTGGCGCTACCGAGGCTTACCGAGCGGTAGCGGTCGCGGAAGCCACCGATGACATCGAAGCTCTCCAGCGCGAAGCCGGGTGGATCGATCTTTGCGTGGCAACCAGCGCAACGTGCGTCGGAGCGATGCTTTTCCAACTGCTCGCGAATGGTCTTTGATCCGCGCGTATCGGGATCAATCGCGGGCACGCCTGCGGGTGGCGGCGGGATGGGGTTGCCGAGGAGGCGTTCGTTGATCCAAGCGCCGCGTGTGACCGGCGAGGTGGTGGTGCCGTTGGCGGTGACTTTCAAGACGGCAGCCTGCGTGAGAAAGGGGCCTCGCGGACTGTCCTCCGGCAATGGAACGCGGCGAAGGTCACAGCCGGTGACGCCCGGCACGCCGTAGTGGATCGCGAGGCTTTGATTGAGCATCGCGAAGTCGGACTTCACGAGATGCGTGACGCTGAGGTCTTTCGTGATCAGCTCACGCAAGTAGGCGCGGGTTTCCGCGATCATGCTGTGCTTCAGATGCTCGCGAGCTTCGGGGTAAAGCTTGGTGTCGGGCTGCGTGGCGTCGATCTTACGCAGGTCGAGCCATTGGTCAGTAAAGTCGGCGATGAAGCGATCCGAGCGTGGATCGGCAAGGAGGCGGTCGGTCTGCTGCTTGAGGTTCTCCGGCAGGTGCAGGCGGCCTTCGTTGGCGACCGCGAGGAGTTCCGCATCGGGGATGCTGTTCCAGAACCAAAGCGCAAGACGGTCAGCGAGGGCACGGTCACTGAGTCGGATGCGCGGCGCGTTGGTCTTCGCCAAACCGGTGTCGCCGATGAAAAGGAAGTCCGGGGAGCTGAGCGCTGCCTTGCACGCTTCCTTCATCGCGTCCTCGAAGCACGCGTGGCCCTTCATTTCCCGCGTAACGATTTCCACGTAGCCCTGCACCTCGTCCGCAGGCACGGCACGACGAAACGCACGCGGAAGGAACTGCGCGAGCAGCCGCGTCGCGTCCTCCTGCGGATGCGCGGTGAAGACAGTCTCCAACGGCGCTTCTTTCTCCTCCTTGGTGAGTTCGCCGTTGCCGGGACGGGTTCCGCCGCTGCGTGAGCGCTGCCGCACCGGCTCGCGTTTCGGCGCGATCATACCGCTATTGTTTGCGAGCGGGCGGATGGGCAGATCGCCAAAGATCGCGGTGTGACTCCGCGGCGGCCATTGCTCGAAGATCGGGCCTTCCACCTCGAACCAGTCGAGCGCGATGCCAGGGCCGGAATGGACGGCGCACGAGCCCGGCGACTGCGAGGCCCAGCGTCCGGTGTTTTTCTCGTAGCCGGTCGGCGTGCCCATCTCGAAGAGCAGCTCCTCGTTCACATCAAACCAGCCGGTGTATTCGTGGACGCGGCTTTCCAACGCGGGGACATCGAACATGCCCAGCCGACGCGAGGGCGAATGAATGAAGCGCGGGCCATCCGACGGAAGCCAGACGGAGAGCATGAAGGACTCGTTGCGATGAGGCGGCTCCACCTTGACGCGATCCCACCAGAAGCCCCATGCGGAAGTGCGGATGCGATACGTCCCGGCGTAAACCGGCGAGAACTGCAGGGTCTGGCTGAACGTGCGCTCGATGGGACCCGTGAAGTAGCCGATGGCTCCGTCGTAGTCGCGGAGCTTGGTCCCCAGCGAGGTGCTCCTTTGTTTTCGCAAGGTATCGCCGGGTGCGCCCCAGAGGTTGTCGTCGGGCGCGGGCAGAGGCAGCAGCGGATCGAAGGCTTTATCCTTCAAAAGCACCGCATCACCCCTCGCCACCCAGTTCCAATTCTCCGAGCCGCTGGTTCCGCCATAACGCTTGCGCAAGACCGGCGGCGGCGTGCTGCGCGTGGCGATCGCCGCAGTGAGCGCGAGGTCTGCCGCATCCATGAACTGACTCAGATGCACATTCGAGAGATCGAGCGCCTGACCAATCTTGTTGTAGCCGTGGCGGCGCTCGTCCTCCGGCAGCAGATGCTTGATACGCAGCCCAGGCAGATGCAGCAGGTCGCGCAACGCGTTCTCGTATTCTTGCGCGGAAAGGCGGCGAAACAACGCCCGCCCAGTCTTCGCGATGCGCGCGGCATCGGCGTCGTGAAGATGATCGTCGAGCAGCTTCAGCGCATCGGCGTTTTCCTTTTCGGAAGGACGCTCGCGGCGCGACTTCGGCGGCATTTCACCCGCCGCGATACGGTCGTGCGCCTTGGCCCACACATCGAACCGCTCCGCTGCATCGAACTGCACGGGCAGCGCTTCCAGATCGAGCCCGCCTTTCTTCGTGGCCGAGTCGTGGCAGTCGAAGCAGTGCGTTTCGAGATAGCCGCGCAGCTCAGCGTCCGCCGCGTTGAGAGTGGCCGGTAGCGAGAGGAGCAGCGGTGCGAGGATGAGGGAGAGAGCACCGCGTCTCATGCTATTTCCAGTCCGGTGAGAGTTCCCGTGCTCGATGAGAAGGCATCGCGCTCCAGCCCCAGGTGCTGAAGCATGGAGACGAAGAGATTGCACAACGGTGTGTTGTTCTTCAGGTCGCACTGCAAGTGCTGCCCGTGCTTGAAGCGACCGCCCGCGAGGAGGATCGGCAGGTTCACGTTCGAGTGATTGCTGCCATTTGACATGTTTGAGCCAAAGAGAACCGCTGTGTCGTCCAGCAGGCTGCTGCCGCCTTCATTCACCGCAGCGAGCCCCGCGAGGAAGCGGCCGAGATTCTTCAGCCCCGCTTCTTCAACTTTGGCGAGTTGTTCCAGCTTCTCCGGCTCGTTGCCGTGATGCGTGAGCGAGTGCGTGCGGTCGCTCACCCCGGGCAGCTTCACGAGGACCTCCAGCGGATTCAGATACAGTGTGACGATGCGCGTGCTGTCGCTCTGGAGGGCGAGCAGGGTCATGTCATACATCAGCCGTGCGCGATCCACGTCCTGCGTGTTATCCTGGATATCCTGCGGCGCGGGCACGCTGACGCGCGGCTTTTCCCGCTGCTGCCACGCCCGCGCCTGCTCTAGCCGCTGCTCCAGCTCGCGCACCGAGGTAAGATACTGGTCAAGCCGCGCACGGTCCTCCGCGCCGAGATTGCGCGAGAGCCGCTTCGCCTTTTCATTCACAAAGTCGAGCGTGCTCACGCGCTGGCCGATCTCGCGCATCCGCTGCTCGCTCTCCGCTGCCGTGTCCGGGGTGAAGAGCCGCTGATACACCTTCGCCGGGCTCAGCTCCGGCGGGATGAACACACCATCGCGCGAGACCGAGAGCAGCCCGTCGTGTTGGCCGTTCACGCCGAGTGCGAGGAAGGGGAAGCGCGTGTGATGACCGAGCGACTCCGCCGCGAGCTGATCGATGGAGATGCTGTTCTTGAAAACAGCGGATGACGGAAACCGCGCGCCGGTGAGGAAGCTCTTCTCCACCACATGCCCGCCAGAATTGTCCGGGTGCGAAAGGCCATTCATCACCGAGCAGCGCCCGCGCACCGGCTCCAGGTGCGCGAGATAGCGCGAGGGCTCGAACGCCTTGCCTGTCTGTTTCGGCCAGAAGTTCTCCGGCAGCAGCCCAGTGTTCGTCATGATGCACACCATGCGCTTCGGCGGCGGCGCGGCGGCTCCGCGAGCCAGTCGCGGCGCGAGTGCTTCGAGAAATGGCAGGGCCAGCACCGCCGAGCCCGCGCGAAGAAACTGGCGGCGGTTCAGCAGGTGCTGCGTGGAGGAGGTGTCGTGGGATGGATGAGGGTGGGACATGAGGTGTTGTGGAAAGAAGTTGGATCGTGAAGTGATGCGTCCTTGGATTCGGGAGAGCAGAATGAGCGATGAGGCCGATCAAGGCCGCGTGATCAGCTCCACCTTCACGTCGTCCATGAAGTGACCGCTAAACTGCACGACTCCGGAATTGAGTGTGGGCTGCTCTTGAACCACCGCGAGATGCAGGACCACAAAGCGCGTCTCACGCGTGATCGGCAGCTCGACGGAAACTTCCTGCCACCGGCCAGTGCCCGTGAGCACCGCTCTGCGTGAACCCGTCGCGCTGTTGTTTTGCTGCAACCACGTGTGGTTCAGCGACGATGGCAGCGTGCTCAAATCCTGATCCAACGCATAAGCTCCAACCCTGCACGCGAACCTTTCCTCCCCCGTCACCACTCCCTGCGCAAAACTTGCCGACACCCGCGCCACCGTGCTCCCCGCACCGGCCAGCCCGCGCACATCCACGATGCGATACACATCCCCCCACTGACTGCGTGGCGAGTTCTCACCCGGATAGGTCGCACTGAGAAAGCGCAGCATCTTCGCACCGCCATGCGCCTTCACCTCCGGGGTCGAGGTGACCACCTCCGCCTCATCGCCGCTCCACTGTCCAGCAACACGCGGCACTCCGGGTGCGGTCTTCGTCATGCCTGATTCAAAGCCCTCACTGAACACCGCCTTCACCTTCTCCACCACACGCGGCCCCACATAACCAAACACCACCGACGTGCAGAACATCCCCAAAACAATCCCCGCCGCCGCAGCCATGAGCGGACGCCATTGAAACAAGCGATTCGGTTTCGTTGGAAGCTGCGCAGCGGCCACCTCGATAAAGAAGTGACTCTTGGCAACGCTTTGTAGCACCCCCGCTTCGACGAGGCGTTCGCGTGCCGCAGGAGATGAACGAAGGAAATGCTTGAACTCAGTCAGTTCATCAGGGCGGAGCGTATTGTCCTCGTAGGCAAGGAGCAGTTCTTCCAGGCGAGTTTCGTTCATGAGCATGCGGGATTTGATGCGAGACGTTTGCGGACGCACTCTGCCAGCGCGAGTCGCAGGCGGCACATCGCCGTCTTCACACTGCCGAGGCTTTGGCTAAGTTGGTCGGCGATTTCAGCGAGCGGCTGGCCATCGCGATAGCGGCGGGTGACTAGATCGCGTGAACGGTCGGGCAGCAGATCAAGGCAATGCTCTAGCGCCGCACTGCGCGCCCCCCAAATTTCGGCCTGCAAATCCTGGTCCTCGTAAGCCTGCTCGACGAGCGCAGCCAGTTCCTCATCCTCCGTGGCCTGCTCCCGGCCTTGCCGCCGCCAGCTTTCCAACGCTACCAACCTGGCGGCTGCCCGGCACCAAGCTGGCACATTCGCAACGATCTCGCCTCGTCGGGTAACGCGTTCAAACCGAATCCACACCTCCTGAAACACATCCTCCGCCAACGCCGCATCACGCACGAGCGAACCGATGTGTGCCTGAATCAACGGGCGTGCGGCCAGAAACGTCCGCACCTGCTGGTCGAGTGCGTCGTCATCCATCGCGCCGTTATTTGGATTTTGATCAGGCGTCATTTCAATGTGCTCCTACTAGTGATGCGAGAGGCATAAAGGTTACACATTTTCTCTCCCCCATTCGCCGCCCCGGCATGAGCCCTATTTGCTCATAAACAACGGACTCTCCGCCATCGCGTGAATGAGCGAACGCACGCCAAACTTCCCCGCCATCGTCTCCGCGAGGATGCGGGAGATTTCGCGGCGGTCGGCGTAGCTCGGTTCGGCGCCGGTGGCGTAGGTGAACATTTGCGTGACGAAGGCGCGGGCGATGATGTCGGGGTGGGCGAGTGCGAGTTTTTGGAATGCGGCGAGGTCGGTGAAGGGCTCGCCTTGCGCGGTCTCGCCGCTGGCATCCACGACGGGGCCGGCCTTGTAGCGGACGCCGGTGCCGTCGGGGAAATTCAGCGCGACGGGCGTTCCCTTTTCCAACGACCGATACTGCGCTCGCCAGCCGCCGATGACGTCGTAGCTCTCCAGCGCGAGGCCGGGCGGGTCCATCTTGCGATGGCACGCGGCGCAGCTCGCATCCGAGCGATGCTTGGCGAGTTGCTCGCGGATGGTGGTCGCGCCGCGCGTGTCGGGATCGATCGCGGGCACGCCGGGTGGCGGCGGTGGCACGGTCTGGCCGAGGATGCGTTCGGTGACGAAGACGCCGCGCACGACGGGCGATGAAACGGTGCCGTTGGCGGTGACTTTCAACACTGCGCCCTGCGTGAGGAAGCCACCGCGATGACTGCCGGGCGGGAGCGACACGCGACGGATGTCGGGGCCGGTGACGCCCGGGATGCCGTAGTGCTCGGCGAGGCGTTGATTGAGCATGCCAAAATCAGACGCGACGATGTTCGACGCGGGCAGATCCTTCGCGATGAGTTCGCGAAGGAAGGCGCGCGACTCGGCGAGCATGGATTCCTTCAAATAGAGATGGAACTCAGGGTAGAGTGCGCCGTCGGGATCGGTGGCGTCGATGTCGCGGAGCTTGAGCCACTGGTCGAGGAAGTCGGTGATGAAACGCTCGCTGCGTGCGTCGTTGAGCAGGCGCTCGACTTGGGCGCGGAGTGTCGCGGGCTCGTGGAGTTTGTTTTGCTTCGCGAGCGCGAGCAGCGCGTCGTCAGGCGGTGAGTTCCAGAGCCAGAATGCTAGGCGCGTGGCGAGCGCGAGATCGTCGAGCTGGCCGGGCGTTTCTTTGCGAAAGAGGAACTGCGTGGAAGTCAGCGCGGCCTTGTAAGCGTGGCGCATCGCGAGTTCAAAGCAGTCCTTCTTTTCCAAGCGCTGCTGCATGAGGCCGACATACTTCATCACCTCGGCGTCGCTCACATCGCGACGAAACGCGCGCGGGAGAAAGCTCGCGAGCAAACGCTTCGCATCATCGAGCGGCGCAGCGCTGGCGACGGTGACGAGCGGTTGCGGCTTGGAATCACCCGGTGGAATTTCCCACGGCTTCGGCCAGCCGTAGCCGACCTTTTGCACGGGCTGTGCGTGCGATGGCGGCGTGAGCCCGCTCGTGGCATCGAAGGGCTTCAGCGGCAAATCGCCGAACACGCGGCGATGACTCTCCGGCGGCCATTGCTCGTAGAGCGGGCCTTCCACTTCGAGCCAGTCGCACACAATCGCCGGACCAACATGCAGCCCGCCGCCGCCCTTGTGCTGATGAATCTGCAAGCCCGTCCAAAAGAACGACGCGGGATCGAAGATGACCTCGTCGCCCATCTCCAGCCACGGCGTGAGTTCGTGGACCTTCGGCGTGAGCGACGGTGCCTCGAAGTAGCCGAGCGTGCGCGGATGCGCGTAGAGTCGCACCGTCTGCGGCACGGGCGCAGGCTCCAGCTTGCCCGCGTTCCACTGCGCACTCCACGTCGAGAGCCGAAGCCGATACTTGCCCGCGAACATCGGCGCTAAAGTCATGCTCTTGAGCCAGCCTTCGAAGCTCGGCGTGAGTAGCGCGACGGATTGCTTCAGTTTGAAAAAGTCCGGCGTCTTGATGTCGTCGCCCGCGTCGTGCTTCACCGTCGCGACGGGCCACAGCGGGTCGGGCTGGCCGTCCTTCAGCAGCACCGCGCTGCCGAGCTTGAGATTCGCGTGCCACTTGAACGAATCCGTCGGATAGAGCCGCCGCTTCACCACCGGCGGCGGCGTGGCACGCGTGGCAATCGCCGCATCAAGCGCGCGGTCCGCCGCCTCCAGATACTTCGCAAGCTGCACATGCGAGAGATCGAGCGCCTCGCCGACCTTGTCGAATCCATGCCGCGAACCATCCGCTGGCAGCAGCTCTTTGATTTCCAAATGCGGCAGCGCGAGCAAGTCACGCAGCGCATTCTCATACTCCAAGCGCGTCAGCCGCCGAAATACCGCGCGCCCGCCATCCTTCGCAATGCGCGCCTCATCCGCTGCGATGAGCTTCGCATCCAAGTCCGCGAGCAACGCCTTCGTCTCCGTTTCCGGCGGACGCACCTTCTTCTTCGGCGGCATCTCGCCATTCGCGATGGCGTCGTGAATCTTCACCCACGTCTCGAAGTTCGCGCGATCGTCGAGCTTCAGCGCGAGCGAAGTCAAATCGAGCCCGCCCTTTTTCTCATCCGCACCGTGGCAGTCGTAGCAATGCTGCTCGAAGAAAGCCGCCTTATCCGAAGCGTGCAACGCAGCCAGCGGTGCGAGCAGCATGGCGGTGTAAACGAGCAGGTGCTTCATTTCGCTTTGCTTTCTTTCGCGGATTCAACGCCGGTTTCATTCCGCTCCAGCGTGACCTGCTCCTTGCACTCGGCGGCGATAGTGAATGGCTCGCCCTTCGACTCGATGCGGTTCTCGATGAGGCGCACGTCTTTGATCACGCCCTTCACATTCACGGCAGTGTGGCAGTTCTTCATGGTGACTTGCCGGATGCGCACGCCATCCACGAGGGCGACGCGTTTGTCATCGCTCGTGCGGGCGATGGTCATGGCGACTTTCAAAGGCGCTTCGTCGCTGCCGCTGATGATGCCGCCGGTGTAGCTGAGGTCGGTGGCGGAAATATCCACGCCGCAGAGTGCGATGAGTCCATTGACCTGATTGCCGCGCCCGTGGATGACCACGTCGCCGGTGCCGGAACAAAAGTCGCCGGTGGACGAGCAGTAGTCGCCGCGCAGCATGAGGTTCGCTCCATTGTCCTTGCAGATGTTGCCGGAGAGCAGGATGCCGGTCTGGAAGGCGTTGACGCCGATGCCGACACGGGCGTTGCGGGTGCAGATGTTGCCCTGCACGATGCAATGGTTGTTGTTCGCGTAAATGATGATGCCGTCCTCGAACACGGAGTCGAGGCACTGATTGCCGATGAGCTGGCAATACTCGCTGCGTCGCAGGACGATGTTTTTGTCGTGCGCGCGGATGCAGGTGATGTGGCTGATGAGCGTGTGCTGCGTGTTGTAGAGGCTGAGATTATGCAGAATGCAGTCGCGGATGGTGATGCCCTCGATGCGCACGTGCGCGACGGGTTCAACCTGCGAATCAATGCTGATGCCGCAACCCGCTCGCGTGTCTTCGCCGCGTCCCTGCTTTGGCGACATGTCACCGGGCGCGAAGTCGAATTGCTTCGCGCGATTGCCATCAATGACGCCCGTGCCGTGGATGCGCACGCCGGGTTGCGTGATGAGAAAAGCGCTGGGCTGTGTGCCGAGTCGCGGGTTCGCCGCGAGCTTATAGGCACGGCGTAGCGGCAGCTCGAAGGTGATCGTATTCCCCGCGATGCTGGCGATGCGTCCGCTATCGCCACCCTCGCGTCGGTCCTTATGCACGCCACCGCCACCGCCTTGCATGGGCAAATCGTCCGCGCCCATCGTGACCCACTGCCCTGCGTAGTAACCCGAGGCATCGGCGACCGTCACATTCGGCTGTCCCGCAGCGGCGTCAGCCGTCACGCGCTGGATGATCGAGTCCGCGATGCGAACGGTGCCGATGAGTTCGATGACCTGATTGGCTTTCGGCGACAGCGCGTTGTAGATGCGGAAGGTGCCTTCGGGAATGACGACGTTCTTCCCGGTGTCGAGCGCGGCTTGGATGGCGCGAGTGTCATCGGCAATGCCGTCACCTTTTGCGCCAAACTCGGTGACGGATACGGCAGCGAAGGCATGACTGACAAAGGCCAGCAGCACGGCGGTGAGTAGAGTGAGTGTGTGTTTCATTAAGTTGTTCCTGACGATGATTTCAATACGCCGAATCACGTTAGCTTTTGCAGCCTCACTTCTTCAGCAGCGCCTCCACCACTGGCTTCAGCTTGGCTGCGAAAACTTCATATCCCTGCGGCCCAAGATGGAGGTGTTTGTCCGAATAAAGCACGGTCTTGAGGGTGCCTTCGGCGTTGGTGAAATCGCTCCACAGATCGAGAACTCTGATGTTCGCATCGGCATGGAGTTTGGGGGTGTCGAGCAGCCCGTTGATGTTCACGATTTGTCTGCCGACCTCCTTGCTGGGATCAAAGGCAGGAAGGATATTCACGAGAACGATCTGCGACAGCGGGCAGCGGAGGCGGAGGTTCTCGATGCAGAGCTTGATGCCGTGGACGGCGGCGGTGACGGGGACACCGTTGGCTTGCATGAGCGGGGCGTTGTTCACACCGATCATGAGCACGATCACTTTGGGCGATGCGCAATCGAGCGCGCCGTGATCGAGTCGCCAGAGGATGTGCTCCATGCGATCTCCGCCGATGCCGAGGTTCACAGTTTTCTTGTCGTTGAAGTGTTTTTGCCACGCAGCATTGAAGGGTGCGCCATCCCAGCCACCGCCCCAGCCTTGCGTGATGCTGTCGCCGATAAGCGCGATGTCGATGCTGCCTGCGGCCTTCACCTTCTCGATGCATGTGGAGTGATGCTTGAGCCAGTCGTTCCCGGTGCTGCCGTCCTTCGGAGTCCAATGGCCCGCGGTGGGTGTGACGAACCACATGTCAGGCTGATGCTTTTGCGCTTCATGCCCAGGCTTGCGGAAGTATTCGCCCTTCGTGACCCAATCAATTTCGGCTTGGGTCAACGGCCAACCGGTGAGCTGCGGGTCGAGTTTGCCGTCGTTGTAGGGCGCATAGGGATAGAGGAGCGATTTGCCATCGGTCGTCTTTGGAGTGGTCTTGAGCATCGCTGCGCTCGGAGACGTGTTTGAATTCGTTGGTGATGCAGTTGGTGAAGTCGCAGCAGTACTCGTAGCACCTGTCTTCTTCGCCGGGATGATCACATCTCCGCCGAGGCCTTTGCCGCCGATAAACTTGTCCACCAATGGCTTCAAGCGCTCGGCATACACGGCGTAGCCTTCGAGTGAGAGATGGATATTGTCTGGCCCGAAGAGGGGCTTCTTGATGGTGCCGTCGGCGTTGGCGAAATCACTCCACAAATTCAGCACATGCACCTTCGGGTCGCTATCGAGCTTCAGCGTGTCGAGCACGGCATTGGTCTTCTTGATGTTCTCGTAGAAGTCGTTGCCGGGAGCGTGACAAGGCAGGATTTTGGCGGCGATGACCTCCGCGTTGGGGAATTTCTCACGCACATTCGCCACGCACATCTGAGCTCCTTTTGCCGCCGCCTCCACACCTGTCTCCGGCGCGAAGAACATGTTGTTGTTGCCGATCATCACGATCACGACCTTCGGCTGCAAGCCATCCACACCGCCGTGATCGAGCCGCCAGAGGACATTCTGCGCCTTATCGCCACCGATGCCGATGTTGATCGTCTTGTAGTTCGCGAAATGTTTCTTCCACGACTCATTGAGCACCCCTTTGTCCAGCGGGCTGCCCCACTGCTGCGTGATGCTATCGCCCACGAGCAATACATCGCATGGCCCCGGATTCGCCTTCACATAATCGACGAGCTTCTCATGCGTGTCTAGCCACGACGTGCCGCCCCAATTTCCCGCTGAAGGCGTGACCGGCCACATGGGGGGCAAATGCTTATGCTCCTCTGATCCTGGGCGACGCTCAAACTCTGGCTTCAATACATACGCCCGCTCCTCTGCTGAGAGCGGCCAGCCGGCCTTTTGTGGTTCGGCAGTGGTGTGGGGATAATCTAGCGCCTTGGCGCTGACGACGGTGAATGTGGTGAGGAGCAGGATGAGCTTCATGGCGGATTGTCAGTGATTACGTGATGGCATCAAAAACTCGACATGAATGCCCTTCAAATTTCCATACCCGAAATGGTCCCCGTGCTACTTGCGAACTTGTCCACCTCAATGCCCAAGCGTTGGAGCATGCTGACAAAGAGGTTTGAAAGTGGTTTGTTGTTTTGCTCGTCGAAGCGGTGATGTCCTCCATGCTTGAAGCCGCCGCCAGCGAGGATGAGTGGGAGGTTTTGGTTGCTGTGGGAGTTGGCGTTGCCGAGACAACTGCCATAGAGCACTTGCGTGTGATCGAGCAAGGTGCCGCCAGTTTCAGTCGTGTCGCGCAGGATTTGCAGAAGGCTGGCAAAGGCAGCCATCTGGGCTTCTTCGATCTTCCGCAGCTCGGCGATTTTATCAGGCTCATTGCCGTGATGTGTGAGGCCGTGGGTTTCGCTCTTCACGCCGGGAACGTGTGGCACAACGGAGAAGGTGCTCAGTGACAGCGTGGCGACGCGCGTGCTGTCCGTTTGCAAGGCGAGGCGGATGAGGTCGAACATGAGCTTGGAGCGTGCGATGACTTCATTGGCATCGGCGATGTCTTTGGGCTGCGGGTAGTCCACCTTCGGCTTCGGGCGGTTCTCCCACTCGATGTTGCGCTGAAGGCGGCCTTCGAGTTCGCGCACGCTTTGGAAGTATTGATCGAGGCGATCGCGATCTTGTGGCGCGGTGCTTTTTTCTAGTCGCTTGGCTTTGTCGAGGATCAGATCGAGTACGCTGCCGCCCGCTTCGATTCGACGCATGGTGGCGGCTTTTTCATCGGCTGTGCCCGCGACAAACAATCGCCGATAAAGCCTCTCCGCGCTTGTCTCGGATGGCAAAACGACGCCCGAACGCGAGACAGCAATGGAGTCGGCATAGTGCTCGCCTTTGCGCACAGAAACGGCGAGCGATGGGAATCGTGTGTCGAGCCCAATCTTCTCCGCGACAAGTTGGTCGAGTGAGAGGCTGTTGCGAAACGTCGGCTGACCCGGATGCGGTGCTCCGGTGAGGAAGCACTGACCAGCGTGATGATTCCCATCCACACTGGGATGCGACATGCCACTGAACGTGCTGAAGTGCCCTTTGTGAGCCGCCAGGAGGTCAAGGTAGGGACTTGATGTCTCGCCATCTTTTGGAAAGAAAAACGCGGGCATCATTCCGAGCGGCACGTGGATCGCCAAGAGACGCTTGGCTGAAAAAGTTTCAGCCGCACGTCCGATGGCTGGTAGAGCAAGGCAAGCGCCAGCGGCGCGGAGGAAGTGTCGGCGGTTCATGGATCAGGTAGGCAGAAGAATGGGGGCAGGAGAATAGGATTCATTGTTTCAATTCAGGATATTCTTTTGCCCCCATTCTCCTGCCTATAAAAATCTCATTCGCAGCCAAACCATGGATCAACGACTTGATCCCATACCCGCTGTTTTTTGTGCTCTCGACGATCTGACGGATCTGCGCTCGGTCGGCATAACTGATCTCCGTTCCGGTCGCATAGCGTGAGAGATGGGCGACAAAGGCACGGGCAAGCTTGTCGGGATCAGTAGTGAGCAGGGCATTCAAGTCTCCTGCGCCTGCAAACCTTCGTCCATCCGTTAGTTCACCGCTCGCATCCACTTTCGGGCCGAGCTTGTATTGCACGCGCCACGCTGTCTTGCCTTTCTCGTGCGGTTCATCACCTTTGCCATTGGAGCGGTAGCGATCACGCAAGCCGCCGATGGGATCGAAGGCTTCGAGCGCGAAGCCTGCAGGATCAATCTTTGCGTGACAGGCGGCGCAGTTGGCATCGGCGCGGTGTTTGTCGAGTTGCTCACGCACGGTGGTGGTGCCGCGAGTATCGGGATCGACAGCGGAGATGCCTGGCGGCGGTGGCGGGGCGGGATCATTGAGAAGGCGATCCATCACCCACACGCCGCGCTTCACAGGTGATGTCGTGGTGCCGTTCGCGGTGAGCTTGTGGATGGCTGCCTGACCCAGCAAACCACCACGAACGTTATCGGCAGACAGCGACACTTTGCGAACCTCTACGCCACTCACACCAGCAAGACTATAGTGTTCGGCGAGGCGCTGCGTGAGCATGGCAAAGCCCGGCTTGAGCAACGCGGTGATGGGCAGGTCGTTCTGAATGAGTTCGCTCACAAAAGCTCGCGTCTCGGCGGCCATGCCTTCGTGCAGCAGAAAACGATACTCAGGATAAAGCTGCGGATCGGGCGTGGTTTCGTCGAGGCGACTGAGTTCGAGCCATTGATTCGTGAAGTCCTCAATGAAGCGCTCGCTGCGTTTGTCTGCGAGCAGACGATCCACCTCCCTATGGAGCACCGCAGGCTCTTTGAGATCTGCAGCGAGCAATGGGGCATCCGGCGGGCCGTTCCAGAGCCAGTAGGAGAGCCGCGAGGCCAGTGAGTCAGGCGCATGAAACAGAAACTCCGGCGATGTGAGCACTGCGACATACACACGACGCATCGCGTCCTCGAAACAATCCTTCGCCGCGAGGCGCGAGCGCAGCAGCGTGAGATACGGGTCTATCTCCTCGGGCGACACATCACGCCGAAACGCTTTCGTCAAAAACGCCGCCAATAGTGTCCGCGCATCGGTTTCGGGCTGCGCGGACTGCACGGTCTCCAGTGGCGGCTTTCGCTCCTGCGGTGTGAGATCAAAATAGATGCTCGGCACATAACCACCGATGCTGCGGACCTCGTCCCGATGCGGTGGAATGACATCACTGCCCTTCGACAAGGCTTTGATCGGTAGATCACCAAACATACGCTTGTGACTCTCCGGCGGCCATGAGGTGTTGATCGGTCCCTCGATCTCGAACCAATCAATCGCCACGCCCGGCCCCACATGCTTCATCGCACGACCCGCCACCTGACCCACGCGCAATCCAATCCACGGCACCGACACCGGATCGAAGACAATGCTCTCATGCGCATCGAGCCATTCCGTGATCTCGGCCTCGTTCGACTTCATCGACGGCGCGGTGAACACACGCAGCATGCGTCCGCCTTCCTGTTGCTTGCCTTCCTCATGCGCCCGCAGCACCGCCGCTTGATCGGCTCCCGGCTCCGGTTTGCCTTGGTTCCACTGAAAGCCCCAGAGCGATAGCTTCATGCGATACATACCCGCATAGATCGGCGACACATTCAGTGCTGCTTCAAAGCCCGCGAGATTCGGATTGAGCAAACCAACCGCGCTCTCCGATTTCTTCACGTCTTCGATCATCTTTTTTCGTTGGTTCAAGTCCGTCCCCTCATCTCCCACGAACCCCTTCTTCTCCTCAAAGCCGCCGCGCACCGGCAACGCAGGATCAGGCTGCTTGTCCTTCATCAGCACGAATTGCCCTTGAACGAGATTGCCAGTGAACTTGAAGAGCCCCGCCGGATAGATGCGCTTCTTGTAAACTCGTGGCGGCGTGCTGCTCGTCGCAATCGCTGCATCCAGCGTCTTCTCCACGGCCTCCTCATACGCAGCGAGATGTCCTGGCGAGATGTCCAGTGCACCCGCCATCTTGTCATAGCCCGCCACGCGACCATCCGCCGGCAGCAGGCTCACGATGTCCAGCCGAGGTAGCGAAAGCAGGTCCATCAGTGTGTTTTGAAACTCCACACGAGTCATGCGCCTCATGCGAATGCGTCCTTGATCAGAGGCCTTTGAAGCAGCGATGAGTTTGGCATCGATCTCGGCAAGAAACGCCGTCTTTTCAGTCTCTGCCGGTTGCTTTTTCTTCTTTGGCGGCATCTCGCCACGCTCGACGGCATCATGGACTTTGATCCAGCGGTCAAAGGTCAGCTCGCTCGTCAAATCGAGATCGCCTTTCTTTGCGTCGGCGTCATGACAGTCATGGCAATGCTGCTCGAAGAACTTCACTGGCTCAGCAGCAATGCTGCATCGCAGAGCGAGAAAGATCGCAGAGATCACGAGGTAACGGGGCATGGAAAAGCGATCAACGTTGGACGATACGAACAGGCAGGCTCGGCTGCGTTTTGAGCGTGAGCTGCACGTCATCGGCGGAGAGTGATTCGAGTTTCGCGGGACGAAGATTCGGACGTGCCGCGATCTGGATGACGACGAAGTCGGCTTCTGCAGGCACGAGAGATTTGGCGGTCAAAGCGCGCGTCCCTTTGGCATCCGTGCCGAGCGTGGTGACTTGGGCGCTGCCGCTGGCGAGCGTGTCAGTGATGCTCTGCGGCCAGGATTGATGCAGGCTTTTGGGGTCACCTTTGAAGAGGTAGAGCTGGCAGAAGAAGGTGACGGAGGGCTTCGTGTTGTGAGGACGTGCGTCGAGGAAGTTGGCGCTGAGTTCGAGCACCGAGTCGCCCTCCTGACTGAGCGAGTGGCGCAGCGGACGGAGATCGACGAGTTGAAAGACATCGCAGGAGACGGCCTGAGCATTCGGATCATCTGAATCGCTGCCAGTAGCGATGAAGCGGAGCTTGCCATCGGCGATGGAGGCTTCATCGCCACTCCAGACGCCGATTTGTTTTGGGAAGCCAGGCGCGTAGTGGTTGTCGTCAAAGCTGCCATTAATGAGGGAGAACAGCCGCTCTGTGGTGGCTTTCGGCGATGAGACGGCCCAGACGATGGACGCACTGAAAAGCCCGATGACGAGACCTGCGGCCATGGAGGCAATGGGACGCGTGACCCAGGTGAAACGGGCACTCTTGCCTGCTCTGATGGGAGCACAGACAGGAGTGTCAGTGTCACGATGGAACGCTTCCTGCCGAAAACGATCATGCAAAGCCATGGAGCGCACCTGTGCCTCGGCGAAGAGTCGACGTTTCGCGGGATCAGCGAGCATCGCTTGCTCCATCGAGGTTTTCTCATCGGCGGAGAGCGCGCCGTCTTGATAGCGCATGAGTTTTTCAGTGAAGTCGATGTCGTTCATGAGGATGTCTCGTTTTGAATTTGAATGCGCATGCAGTCGCCGAGCGTTTTGTGCAGTCGGGCGAGTGCTTGATAAACAGTCTCGATCTTGCGGCCCATGATTGCGGCCACGTCGGTGCAGTTGCGCCGCTCGAAGTAGCGCAGGCGCAGCAACTCGCGATTGTTCGGCGTGACTTGATCGATGCACTTCCCGAGAGCTTCCTGCATCTGGTTAGCCTGCTCTTGATCCGGCCACTCCTCAGCCAAAACAGCGAGCATTTCATCGCTAAGGCCAACGTAGCGACCATCACGAGCCCGCAGGATGTCGATGGCGCGATTCTTGCCCGAGAGACGTGCCCAGTTCATGACATGCGCTGCGGTTTCAAACTCCGCAGCCCGGCCCACGGCCTTGACGCAGACCTCCTGAAAAACGTCCTCGGCCAGATGAAAATCCCGTGTCACGCTGGCGATAAACGCCGTGAGCGGCAGACGCTCTGCGAGCAGGATGGAGGCGATTTTTTCTGGCGGCAGCATGGGCTTTCAAGGACTACGCAGAGCGCGCCAAAAACTCGACATTGCAGCCATGCAGAAAATGAAATCAATTTCCTTGGCGCGGACAGAAGTAAGACTGTGATAAGCAGGAGTTTGATTTTTTAATCTGTGGATTGCTCTGCTACCTAGGCGGCATTTAACCAGCACCCGTAAACCCAGCGCGGCTGTGGATGAGTGAGCAAGAGCCTCGTGGAGAAACGGCGGGAGGCATCTGCGAATCTCCTCCAACAGTGGCGCTGTCCATGGCGGGCGGAGGAATTGCCTGGCTTGCCATTCGCGTAGCGATGCCAAGCGGGGCGATTGCGGTGGCTTGATGGCCGCAAGAACTTGGGATGGCGCAGATGAATAGGTTGCCGCCAGGGCGGTTTGCATCTGGGACATCTGAAGTGCCTCGAATCTGGCGGGCGAAGGTGGGTCTGCGCGGAGACGCAGGCTGCCCGGAGCCGGGGCAGGCGGTGAAACTTGAGGGCGTTGCGGGACACCTCCCGCTCGAAGGGGTAGCGGCTTACGCAGTAGCCGCGAGGGGAAAGCCTCAACCAAAGGTTCAAGTCCCAGATCGAAAAAACCCAACGCATGGATTACGAAAGTACCAGCGTTGACCTGTTATCTGCTGACCTCCGGCTCATATCCCAAATACTCCAACAACAGTTTTCGATTCCGTTCAGATGGAGGGTTCTTATGCAGTTCCCAATATTTGAGCGTGCCCTTTGAAATCCCCAGTTGGCAAGCCAGTTCATTCATCGTCAGATTCTCTTTCAGGCGCTTGGCCCGCACATGATCAGCAAGACATGTCGGGTTTAAATGCCTGTCAGACCGCAACCACCAACGCCGTGTATATCGCCCCCGATTGACCAACAACCGCCGCTGATGAAAAGCCAACAAACGCATCCGGGAGCAGGTAGCATGAGAGCTGGTGGGATGTGGCATAAAATGCCAGGCATGAATGGCGCTTAAATAAGCTGCAGTTTCGCACCTTTGCCGCCTTCCTTCCTCAGCCTTCATGAGCCCTGAAAGGGCGGTATAAAGTAGCCCCGGGCAAGCGAGCCTCAGCGAGCGCCGCCCGGGGTTTCCGACAACACGACCGGGAAGCAAACCCAGCGCACTCGTGACACACCCAGCCCACCAGCAGCGTCTGCATGGAACTCCGCCGCTCACCAGTGGCTCTCAAACCACCCCCGCCCTCGAAATCCACGAACCCTGCGCTTAATCAAGTGCCATTCATGCCAGGCATTTAATTCTTAGTGTATCGCTACGTAATGCCCATGATGTTTCCGGGACAATCTGGCGACGCGCCTGGAACAGTTCTGCTTCAGGACAGCGCCGGGCACACACTTTAAAAAACCAGCGTTGAGATGGTTCAAACGGTGAGTTCGCCCGAGTGGACTGAACACTCGGTTTACGTGAAGCTCCTGTTGGATTGGTCGTTTTGGGGTTGTGGCCGTTTTGAAACATGCAACCACGCGCCAAGAATGCGGCAGCCCTGTTGTGCCCAACTCATTGCAAAACAATGATTTAAAGAGGGCTAATTCAAAAAATGCCTGGCATTTAAAAAATGCCTGGCATTTAAAAAATGCCTGGCATTTAGTACGCGAGTCTTAACCCACTGCTGCCTTTCAGCCCTCATCCTGCAAATGATTGACGCTCCTCCGCTCCGCTGGACCTTCATCGCCCTCTCACTCACACGTCCATGATTCCCATTCTCTGCCTCGCTCAGCGCCCCAGCCCTCCATTTGCAGCCGAAAGGATTCTGGAAGTCTCAAAAACCAGTGCCCGTGAAATCAGCCGTTTGAATTCTCTCGCAGTGGTTGGACTTTCCCTTCTTCTCTACGGATTGGCCCCTTCAAGGGCATTGGCCGAAACGGTCTGGCTGGATGATCTGAACTTGTCGCGCATCATCCAAGGCTGGGGCAAGGCTCAGAAGAACAAATGCGCAGCCAAGCGCCCAGAAGAAGGCAAGCCTCTGAGCATCGGCTCGAAACAATTTGAGCGCGGCGTCGGCACGGTCGCGGAAAGCGTGTTGAACGTCCAGCTCAACGGCGATGCCATGACCTTTTCCGCTCACGTGGGCGCGGATGACTGCAAGCGCGGCTCGTCCAGAACGAGTGTCGAGTTCTTCGTCATTGGCGATGGTCGGCTGCTGTGGAGCAGTGGCGTGATGCGCACCCAGGAAGAGGCCAAGGCGTTCCAGGTCAACGTCGCAGGAGTAAAGCAGCTACTGCTGAAAGTCGGCGATGCGAACGATGGCAACAACGACGACTTCGCTGATTGGGCGGACGCGAAATTCGAGACGGCAACGGCAAAGACTTTTCAAACCAGTGGTGAAGCTGTCCCCGCGCCAGTCGCGCCTTATATTTTGACGCCCGCTGCTCCGCACACGCCGCGCATCAACGGCGCGAATGTCTTTGGCGTGCGCCCCGGTTCGCCATTCCTCTACACCATTCCGGCGACGGGTGATCGGCCGATGGAATTCTCGGCCAAGAATCTTCCGAGCGGCTTAAGTTTGGACGCCAAGACCGGACTCATCACCGGAACACTGCGCTCCAAGGGCGAGTTCATCGTCACGCTCGGTGCCAAGAACTCACTCGCGGCAGCCGAGAAACCGTTCCGCATCGTCTGCGGCGACACCATTGCACTGACGCCCCCGATGGGGTGGAACAGTTGGAACTGCTTCGCGCACGCGGTCTCCGCCGAGAAAGTGAAGAGCGCCGCAGACGCGATGGTCAGGACCGGACTCATCAACCACGGCTGGACTTATATTAACATCGACGACTTCTGGCAAAACCACATTCCAACCAACGAGAAGGACCTCCAGGACTTAGTCAGACCTTTCCGTGACGACAAGGGCTTCATCGCCTCGAATGCACGCTTCCCCGATATGAAGGGGCTGGCAGACTACATGCACGAACGCGGCCTGAAAATCGGCATCTATTCCTCGCCCGGTCCGACGACATGCGGCGGCTGCGCCGGGAGCTGGCTGCATGAGCAGCAGGATGCGCAAACCTATGCGCAGTGGGGCTTCGACTTTCTGAAATATGACTGGTGCAGCTACGGCTCCGTCACGGATGGAACGGTCGCGAACCCCTTGAACGTCCCGGTCCGAAAGAACTCCAGCAACGACGACTACGCGATCCACCCTTTTAAGGTGATGGGCGGCTTCCTGCGCGACCAGCCTCGCGACATTGTTTTCAGCCTCTGCCAATACGGCAACAACGACGTGTGGAAGTGGGGTGCTTCGGTCAATGGCAGTAGCTGGCGCATGACCGGCGACGTCAATGACTCATGGCGTAGCATCAAGCAGATCGGCTTCTATCAGGACAAGGCCGCCCCCTTCGCCAAGCCGGGCAACTGGACCGACCCCGACATGCTCATTGTTGGTTGGGTCGGCTGGGGTCGGCCACATCCTACCAGCCTGACTCCAGATGAGCAATACACCCACATCAGCCTCTGGTGCATGCTCGCCGCGCCATTGTTGATCGGCAGCGACATGGACAAGCTGGATGATTTTACCTTGAGCCTCCTGACGAATGACGAAGTGCTGGCGGTCGATCAGGACGAACTCGGCAAACAGGCGACTTGTGTGATGACTCTCAGCGAGATTAGCGGCAGGGTCGCAGATGTGCGCGTCTATGAAAAGGAACTGGCCGACGGCGGACGAGCAATCGGCTTTTTTAACCTCGGCACAGAACCAGTGAAGTTGGAGTTCAAAGACTTCGCCCAACTTCATGTATCCGGCAAACAAGCCATCCGCGACCTGTGGCGGCAGCAGAACCTAGCCACGCTCAATACCGCGCAAGATTCCCTGCCGCTGAGTATTCCTGGGCACGGCGTTTTGCTGTACAAATTCACCACAGCCCAATAGCCCGCGTCGCCCGTGATCAAAGACTTAAACCGGTTCTCAAAAAGGTTTTCATTTTGATCCGGCGAGATCACAAACTTTGAAACCTAACCCGTCTCAAATTAAATGGGTGAGGCGTCCCAGCCTATACGCCACGACAAGGACGGCGGACCTTTTTGGTTGCCTGCGCCGTAACAGACCCGAAACCACAGACCCGACGAAGCGGTTCCCTACCAGCCCTGAGTTTCCGCGCCACGCAGAACTGGTAGGGATGCGCTGTGCGCGTCCCTAAAATCCTACGTCCCAGCGTGGGCAACTGACTCACACATTCCGCAGCTTTCCAGCCGCTCCGCTCCGCCTCCGACTCGTGCGGTTCGTCCGTGCATCTCCCATCTGCAAAAGGAGTCACTCGCAAAATGAAAGTTTGTGATGCGCGGCAGTATAAAAGCTTAGCGCGCCCCATCACTGTCGAAATGCCGCCTCATCGGGCTCCGACTCCGCCAGCACCTGGCTGCAAATCTCCCCGCGCAGGTAGTTCAGCAGCTCGCGCGGTGTCTGCTGCCGTTTTTGAGTTTCCACCCTCGCCCAGTTCAGCAACCGCCAGAGCTGGGGCAGCGGCATGCCTTCGGAACTCAGCCCCAGGGTATTGCCGCAGCGGCAATTCGCCAGTGTGACCGCTCCCAGCGGGCGCAGCGGCCGCCAGTTGCCCATTTCCGCATCAAACGGGATGGCATCTCCCTGGTGCTCGGTCTGCTGCAGGTAGTCCCGCAGCGTGTCATA
This sequence comes from uncultured Verrucomicrobiota bacterium, assembly GCA_903848465.1. Taxonomy (GTDB): domain Bacteria; phylum Verrucomicrobiota; class Verrucomicrobiia; order Verrucomicrobiales; family Verrucomicrobiaceae; genus Prosthecobacter. Next base: position 6,678 of record CAINGK010000065.1, on the reverse strand, counting down.
GCCCTGCTGGCACACCGGGCAGGACAGCGGAAAATGCCCCTCCAAATGCCGGCGCATCGTCGCTACGACGTCTGCTTCGCTAATGTTTTGATGTTCAACGGGTAATCCTAAATTGCCAGGCATGCCGATATGGAACATCAGGCCGGGCCAACCGTTCAAAGACAGTCAGAAATCGGCTTAGAACGGCAAAGCTGCCAGATTTAGATGGTGTTGCTGCCAGTGATAAAAGTGCGCGGTAGGAAGCTCCAGCACCCACGCAAGCGCGATAGCGTTTTGGACTGCGGTGACAGAGATGCAAGGCGCAAGCCTGCATCGGCGGCACCGCTTTCGCGGGGGGGCAGTGTGGTGTCAGTCCACAGCACTCCATCCGGCCTGCGGGAGCAGCAGCGCTTTAGCAGGGTGAAGACCGTTCTGCTTCACGGCCTCGACTGCATGCTTGCGGCTAGTTCTCCGCCCCCACAAAGGAGGCGACCACCTGCGGCTCAGCTCCGGCCTTGATCGAGAAGATCTCGCAGCTCGCCGCAAAGGGCTCGCTCGTGTAGCGCTCGGCCAGGTCCTCGGCAAACTCCTGCAGCAGTTCCGCCTTCGCGGGGAAGACATACAGCGAGTGGCGGTCAGGCGTCACCACCCAGATTTCCGGCCCAAACAACTCCGCGAAAATCTTCGGCAGGGAAGGGGCCACCAGCAGCGTCGCGTACAGCGGGGAGTCACCGCGATAGACCGCGTAGGCGATCTTGCCGTCCTCGCCTTTGATGAGTTCGGGCCTGAGTAGCAGCAGGCGTTTGTCGGCAGCGGTTTTGGCACGCGCGGCGAAGGATTCCACACTGATCCCAAGTTTTTTGAAGGTCTCCGCCGTGTAAGCTTCCACACCATTGACCGCCCCCGCAGCTTCGCGGTAGCAGGTGAACACCGTCTGCTGCGCTTTCGGCAGCGTGATGGAAAACGGCCCGCGCAAAGCCTTCGGCTCCGGCATCAGCAGCAGGGATTCCAGCTTGCGCTCCGGCGCAGCAGGCTGCTGCGCGGTCAAGACGTTGACCGCGAGAAGCAGGAAGCAGAGAAGCAAGCGCATGGCCGGTAGTGTGGCGAATCCTAGCGCTGATGCAAATGCCCGCATGTCAGCCTCAGGGGCCTCTGCGTCGTATCGCACGAATCGGAGGCGGTGCGGCTGGAAAGGGGGAAAGTGTTGAGTCAGCAGCATGCGCTGGGACGAAGGAATCTAGGGACGCGCACAGCGCATCCCTACCGGCCCTGCGTGGCGCGGCACCTCAGGGCTGGTAGGGAACCGCTGTGCGGGTCCGTGGTTTCGGGTCTGTCACGGCGCAGGCACCCCAAAAGGTCCGCCGTCCTTTTCGTGCTCGAGCAACGGGAGCGCAGCATTCATTACCTCATTGGATGTGGGCTTACTTTTGAAGACTCATGTTGCGCGGGAGTATAGCTCGGGGGGGATCCCCTCAAGCATGAACCGCGTTCCCCCCGGATGGCTCCGCCATCCACCACTCCCAAGTACGATGAGCACTCCCGCCCGTCTCCCAGCGGGTGGCCGCACCCAGCGACTCTCGCACCACCAGATTCGTGCGCTACGTCGCTTAGGGCACCCGCAATCACCCTTGGCTGCTTTCTCCCATTCTACTTGGGCGCATCGGTCTTTTTGATCCACACGCTGTCCATCACGTCCACGTTGAGGCGCACGCCTGCGGGGAATTGTTTGAGATCGCAGCGACCAATGCGCGCCGAAAGAGTGACGGTGGCGCCGAGGGGTTCCTTGGCGATCTCGGTGGCGCTGGCGGAAGGGAGGTAAGCGTAGAACTGCTGGTGGCGCACGATGGCGTACTTGCCGCTGAGCAGGCCATCGGCGGCACGGAGGCGGAATTTTCCCGGTTCGTTGGGCACGACCTCCGAGGTGTGGATGACGAAGGTGATCTGCACGGTCTTGTTCAGCATTTCTTTGGCGAACCACGCATTGATGGCCGCGAGGGTCTCTTCAGGGAGGGCGCTGTCGTTGAGCGGCAGGCGCAGGTTCTCGGGGAGGGCATCCAGGAAGTGGTCAAGCTCAGCACTGGGGCGCGGCGCGGGTGCCACGGTGGTAGTCGTCGGCATGCGGGGCGCAGTGCCGGGTACGGGGACCATGGCGACTGCGGGTACGATGAGTGCGCCGGGGCCGGCGGGTTTGAGCGCGGTGGGCTTCTCCATAGGCCGGACGGAGACGTGGGTGCCAGGCTCGCCAGCCCAGACGTCGTCGATCTGGAGCTTGCCTTCGTAGGGGAGGGTTTCGAGCGAGAGGGTGCGCTCGTCCTTGAGGCTTTCGCGGGTGTATTTGAAGCTGACATCCCGCCAGACGCCATCGGGCGGGAGTGTGAAGGTGAAGAAGGTGCTGCGACCACTGCTGCGGATGAGCCGGGCACGCATCTGCCCTTTGTCACCCAGGAAGCGGGCGCGGAATTTGACCTCCACTTCAGGCAGGTTACCGAGCTTGAGCTCTTGATAGGCCGTGTCGATGTCGCGGGTGTTGGAGGTCAGTTCGATGACTTTGTTGCCATCCGGCAGGGTGACGATCTTGCCATTGCCACGCCAAAACTGCTTGCCGGTAAAGAAGTCACCGTTTTTGAGGCCGAGGTCTGCGGCTTGGAGTCCGCCCGCGAGCAGAAGGCTGAGGGCGAGGGCGGTGCAGAGAAGGCGCGGGCGGTTTTTCATGGCAGGATTGAAACGAGCTGCTAGGGGGGGGGATTATTGCACGAGGTTACAAAAAAGGCGCAGAGGGTGCAAGGACGGATGCATGCTCGATGTCGGTCACAAATAGGCCCCACGCCGCAGGAGCCTATTTCTGCGGATGGCGACGGCGTAGTCGCTCTAATCATCTTGCCAAAGTCGGGTAAACGACCACAATCGAAAAGATGCTGTCTTTTCGAGCCAAAACCTGTTGCCGCCACCTGCGAATGCTTCGCTGCATGCCGTTTTCTTTGCTGACCGTGTTGTTGTTCACAGTGGCATTGACGGCAGGCGCGGTGACGCCCGTGGTGACGACCACGGCAGCGACCCAAGTGACGGATTCAAGTGCTGTGTTCAACGGCACGATCGACCCCATGGGGGGAGTCTTTGAGGTGTGGGCGGAGTATGGTCTGACCACGAACTATGGCTACATCACGCAGGTCTCATCCTACTTCAGTGGCACGGGGGTGAAGACCTGTGGTTTTACTCCCTTAGGACTGGCCACAAACACGACTTTTCACTTCCGCATCACCGCCACGGACGGCACGAACACCTATGTGGGGAATGACATGACCTGCACCACGCTGGCAGATCCGCCGGTGCTGGGGACGGCGCTCGCGGGGGTGTCCAGCCTGACACCCACGGAGGTGAATTTCTCTCTCAACTCCATCCAAGCGGGCAGTTCCCAGGTGACTGTTTCCTATGAATACGGTCTGACCGCCAGCTATGGGGCCGTGGTGACCAGTCCCACCCAGGTGGACAAAGATCTCATTTCCTACACCACCTGCTTTGCCAAAGCCACGGGCCTGGCACCGGGCACGACGTACCATTTCCGCGCCAAGGCAGTGAATGCTCAAGGCACCATGTACAGTGCTGACAACACCTTCACCACGCCTTTGGGGCCGGTGCTGGTGACGGGCGCGGCCACCGGCGTGTCCGATCTTGCCGCGACGATGAACGGCACGGTGATGACGGACGGTTTACTCTTGAATGTCTCTTTCGACATTGGCTTTACCACGGACTACGGCGGATCGTTCAGTGTCGCCAATGGGGTGAGCAACACCAGCGCCATGCCGGTGAGCCTCCGCCCTCCGTTCCTCCCGCCTGCCACGACTTTCCATTACCGACTCAAGGCCTCCTATTATTATGACAGCAGCATAGTTTTTTACGGAACAGATCAAACTTTCACCACGCTGACTCCGCGCACGCCGCCCACCGTTGCGCCAGTGAGCGTTCTGGGGGTAGGCGTCACGAAGGTGGTCGTCGATTGCCCGCAGGTAGTGGCGGGCAGTTCCGACACCACGGTCGTTTACCAATACGGGCCGACCACGGCCTACGGCAGTTCCGCCACTTTTCAGACGGTTCTCCCGGCAAACGGGGGCTCGGACGTGCTCATGATGCTTTCGGGACTGACGGCGAACACCACGTATCATCTGCGCTGTGTGGCCACGAACGCGCAGGGATCGACGGCCTCGGATGACGTGGTTTTTACCACGCTACTTATGCCCGCGATCGCCACGGTGGCGGCTACCAGCGTGGGGGATATGTCTGCCGTGATCAATGGCAGCCTGAGTATCTCGGGTGTCACCTTTCCCGTCGGGGTAGGTTTTGATTTTGGCACTACCACGTCCTATGGCACCAGCGTGACTCCCAGTCCCACCAGCATCACCGGCACATTCAACGCCGCCGTGGCAGGGCTGCTGCCAGGCACCACCTACCATTACCGGAGCTGGGTGACTTATGATGACACTTACTACGGGCCGGACATGACCTTCACCACGGCGGCCGCGCAGACACCGCCCAGCGTGGGCACGGTTAACAATTATCAGGTGAGCGTCACCGCCGTCACCTTGACGGCCTATCCTATCAGTGCAGGCAGTTCCACGGCCACCGTCTTCTGGGAATATCAGGCGGCTGGAGGCCCGGTGCAGACCGCGAGCAGCACCACGCAGCCCAACACCCTGGCACTCGGCACCACGGGAAATTATAACGAGATTACCCTCACAAACCTGCAGCCGGGCACCACTTACACCTACCGCTGCGGAGCCACCAATGGGCAGGGCACCGGCTACAGCGCATCGGACACCTTCACCACGCTGCCGGCTCCCATAGTCACCACCAGCGCCGCCACCAGCGTGGGGGATATCACCGCTGTTTTGAACGGCTCGGCCTGGGCCAAGGACAACAGTTATTACCACCTCTATTTCGATGTGGGCACGACCACGAGCTATGGCACGCTGGTCTATCCATCTCCGGGTGACGTCTCCGGCAATACTGACCCCGCGCCTGTGACGGCCACGGCTTACCAGCTCCTGCCCAACACCACCTACCACTACCGCTTGCGGGCCTCGTGCTATCTCTCTGGCTCCCGCACGCTGGACCCACCGTCCGACTTTTACGGCGCGGATCAGACCTTCACCACCGGCCCGCCTGCCACAGCCCCCACGGCCACGACGGAGCCTGCGACAGGTCTCGCGACGACTGCCGCAACGCTGAGTTCCGCTGTGAACGCAGGCAGCTCCCCGACCACACTGGTTTTTGAATACGGCACCACCACGGCGTATGGCAGCCAGTATGCCTATCCAGGCACTTTGGGCACCAGCACCCAGACCGCCCCTTTCTACCTCTTGCAGGGCCTGACGCCAAACACGACGTATCACTACCGCGTCACCGCCACCAACCATGAAGGTGCCAGCACCGGGCCGGATGTCAGTTTCACGACCTTGCAGCCGCCCACGATCACCACAATGCCCGCTACCTACATCCTGGCTAATTCGGCTACGCTCGCCGGTTCTTCAGACGGGAAGGGGGGGAGTTACACCGTCGCGTTCGACTACGGTGTCACGACGGCGTATGGGCAGACGGCCACGGCCACGCCGACTGTGGGTAGCGTGACTGTGGGCATAGGGACCGGGGGGGTAATCATCAATGCGCCATCAAGTGCTCCGAACTCTGCTGGCAGCGACCTGAGCGGGAATGCTGTTAGCCAAGGAGTCATCATCATCGGTGGTGGCGGCGGTGGCGGCGGCGGACTCGGTGGGGGTGGTGGCACGATCTTGCCAGGCACGGGCTACTATAAAGGCTACGATGCCTCTCTGCTGCCGCAGACGGCTTATCATTTCCGCCTGAAACTCACGGACGCTCAAGGCAACAGCTACTATGGTGCCGATGCCACCTTCACCACGCTCTCTCCCGTGCAGGCCTGGCGCATGGGTGTGTTTTATACCCCTGACAACACCGGTGTAGCCGCTGACACCGCCAGCCCCGCTGGCGATGGCATCCCCAATCTGCTCAAATACGCACTCAACATGGCTCCTGCCACGCCCGGAACGCTGCCACAGCCGCAACTCAAAGATTACTCCGGCGCGAGTCATCTCAGCCTCACCTTCCAGCGCGACCCGTCCAAGACAGACCTCACCTACGAAGTTCAGGCGGCTGACAGCCCCGCCGGACCGTGGACCACGCTGGCCTCCAGTGTCGGCGGGGCGGCGACCATCGGGCCGGGATTCGTTGGTGAAACTTATCATGGGGGCGGAATCGGTACTATTCTCGTACCGGGTGGTCCCCCCATGGACGTCGAAGTGATGGACACCGTCAGCATGCAGGAAGCGCCATCCCGTTTCATGCGGCTACGTGTCACACGCTGAGCTTCATGGGAAGTGATCGAGCTACGTGGCACTGCCACACGCTCATGGACGGGCCTTGTGGCCTACCCGCTCTGCGTTACGCGGCACCTCAGGGCTGGTAGGGAACCGCTGTGCGGGTCCGTGTTTTCGGGTCTGCCACAACGCAGGCATCCAAAAAGGTTCGCCGTCCTGGGGGCTTTCGAACGCAGAAGGAGAGGGCGCTTCAAAAGAGGGAGAACGCAGAATCAGCAGTGCGCGCAGGGACGAAGGAATCGAGGGACGCGCACAGCGCATCCCTACCCGCTCTGCGTTGCGCGGCGCCTCAGGGCTGGTAGGGAACCGCTGT
>CAINGK010000064.1 GCA_903848465.1 uncultured Verrucomicrobiota bacterium | reverse complement strand
CTCGGGGGGTGGAATGTGCGGTCGGGTGACGGTGGGCGGTGGGCGGTGGGCGGTGGGTGGTGGGGCTATTCTTAAACGAGACTGCCCAGTGGGAGGGTTGAGGGGGCGGAAGTGGGGCTAGATTTGGCTTTTCAAGGTGGGGGGCGGCGTGGTATGCCACTGGTATGGTCAAACCCAGGGGATTTTCGTTTTTTAAAGCAGGCATTATTTTAATCGTGGGGCTGCTCGCGGTGGGCTGCTTGTGGTTGCTGCCGCAGATTCGGCGGGAGACGAGGGCGCAGGACGAGGCTCAGACTCACGTGCCTACGGCTAGGCAGCCGGTGGCGGTGGTTACGGCTGGAATTACGGCGGATTCACCCAGTCCCAGCCCGACGGTCGTGGGTCAGAAGGCGGGCAAGTCGGACGACGGTGCTGCGCCTGCTGCGGTTGCGGCTGAACCGGTGGACAAGCGGTGGCTGGAGGGGAAGACGATGTGGTCGTCGGGGGTGTCTAAGACGGCGGCGGGTGGCGGTCAGCGGGTGCGGCTGATTCAGTCGCGGCAGTTTGCGAAGCTGCTGCGGGTGGAGGAGGCGGTGGTGGCGGGGCCGGATGGCAAGGGTTTCCAAATCATGCAGCAGCAGGCGATGGTGGCGACGCAGGTGCTCATGAAGGCGGTGCCGGGGGTGAGTCAGGAGCGGCTGGCGGCGGCGGTGCGGCCGCTGGGGGTGTCGATCTTGAACCAGATTCCGGGTTCGGAGGTGTTCCTGCTGAGCGTGCCTGCGGCGGCGGCGGATGGGAATGCGCTGCCGGCGGCGGTGCTGGCGCTGGGCAGGCTGCCGGGGATCGTCGCGTATGCGGAGCCGGATTTCATCGTGCGTGCGACGGCGACGACGCCGAATGACCCGTCCTTCAGCCAGCAGTGGAGCCTGAACAACACGGGGCAATCGGGCGGCACGGCGCATGCGGACATTGATGCGACGGATGCGTGGACGGTGACGACGGGCTCCACGGCGGTGATTGTGGCGGTGCTGGACAGCGGGGTGGACTACACGCACCCGGACCTGGCGGCGAACATCTGGACGAATGCGGGTGAGATCGCGGGAAACGGCATCGATGACGATCACGATGGCTACGTGGATGACACGCTGGGGTGGAATTTTGTGAGCGGCAACAACACGCCGCAGGATGACAACAGCCACGGCACGCACGTGGCGGGGATCATCGGGGCGGTGGGGAACAACGGCCTCGGGATCAGCGGGGTGGCGTGGCAGGTGAAGCTGATGCCGCTGAAGTTTCTTAACAACTACGGTGCAGGAGCCACATCAGACGCGATCTCGGGGATCAATTATGCACGGACGAAAGGCGCGCATATCATCAACAATTCCTGGGGGTCACCCACTTTTTCACAGTCGCTGAAAGATGCCTTCGATGCGGCGGGCACTGCGGGCATCCTCAATGTGTGCGCGGCCAATAACGGCAGCGGCACCAATGAAGACGTGACGCCACAATACCCCTCCGGTTTTGCGAGTGCGAGCATCATCGCGGTGGCCAGCACGAATGAGAGCGATGGGTTGTCGTATTTCTCGGACTACGGTCCGACTTCGGTGCATCTCGGAGCGCCAGGGTCGGACATTTACAGCACGCTGCCGGGTGCCAGCTATGGATTCAATAGCGGGACGTCGATGGCGACGCCGCATGTGAGCGGCATCGCGGCGCTGGTGAAGGCCTACCGGACCGCCATCACCGGAACGGACATCAAAGGGGTGATCCTGGCGTCCGTGACGCATGATGTGGCGCTGGAGGGCAAGCTGGTGACGGAAGGGCGGGCCAATGCCTACATGGCGGTGCAAATGGCGAATGACCTCGGCGTGCTACCAGCGACTGGTGTGAAGAGCCAGGGGAACCGTGGCGGGCCGTTTAATGCGGCGACCGCGACGTACACGGTGAAGAACTACCGCAGCTCTGCGGTGAACTGGACGGCGAGCCTGACGGGCGAGCCTGACGGGCACGACCTCCGGCACGCTGGCAGCGGGAGCGTCTGCGACTATGACGGTGACGATCAACACGACGCTGGCGAATGCAGCCGTGGCAGGTCTGCAGCAGGGGGCGCTGACGATCACGGACACGACGACGAGCGTCGTCGTCACCCGGCCGGTGACGCTGGATGTGCGCGTCCCCTACATTTATTCGTATGACCTGAGCACGGACCCAGGCTGGGCCCGCACGGGCTGGTGGCAGTACGGCACGCCGACGGGGCATGGCGGCAATACGACCAACCCCAATCCTGACCCGACCAGCGGCGCGACGGGCACGAAGGTCTTTGGGGCCAATCTCTATGGGGACTTCGCGACGACCACGGTTGGCACCTTTTCAGTCACGGCAGGTCCGTTTGATCTACGCGGCTACACGGGCACCTCGGTGCAGTTCCAGCGCTGGCTGAACACAGCGGGGCCCGATAACGGGTATCACCACATGGAGGTTTCCACCGATGGGGGGACCACCTGGACCAGTCTGTGGACTTCCAATTTATACTCTGGCGTGGCCGATACTGCGTGGAGCTTGCAGAGCTATCCACTCGGCACCCAAAGCGATAATCAGGCGGCAGTGCTCGTCCGGTGGAGTTACGATGTGCCGGGGGGCGCTCCGGCCGCTTCCGGCTGGAACATTGATGACATTCTGATCAATGGCCTGCCTGGCAAACGGCTCTTTCTCAACGGCGTGGCGACCGCCGCTGAGAACTCCGGCACGGCGGCGCTGACGCTGCACATCGAGCCGCCGTCCAGCACGGCGCTGACGGTCACTCTGGCCTCCAGCGACACCTCCTCTGCGACGCTGCCTGCCACAGTCACAGTACCAGCGAATACCAGCTCCATGACGGTGACCGCGACGATGATCGACAACGCCCTGCGCGATGGCACGCGGAATGTGGCGCTGACTCCCAGTGTGGCCAATTATACCACCATTCCGTGGAATCTGGCAGTGACGGACAATGAAACGGCGGTGATCTCTCTGAGCGTGCCGACCACCATCACCGAGGGCCAAAGCAATCTGATAGGAACGGTGACCCTGAGTGCAGCGGCGGGGCGTGATGTGCAGGTGGCGCTGACTTCGAACAATCCCTATGCAGCCAGCGTACCGGCCTACGCGGTGGTGAAATCCGGCCAGACTCAGGGTGCCTTTGCCATCACGGCTCCGCAGAATGATGTGTATGAGGGAACGAAGAGCGCGCAAATCACCGCAGCCGTGGCGAACTGGACGGGGGCCTCGGCGACGATGTCGGTGCTGGATGACGAAAGCGGTGCGCTGCTCCTGAGCTTCCCCCTCAGCGCCGGGAACTACAACTACGCTGAGGGCATTCCGACCACGGGCTTTGGCGGCACGGTGAGCTTATCAGCTCCGCGCTACGTGGACACGGTCATCGCCATCAGCCTCAATCTAACCAACCGCATGAGCATGCCAGCAGCGGCGACGATCCAGGCAGGCCGGACCTCGGCGGCCATCACGCCCGTGACCATCGTGGATGACGCGATAGCGAACGGCGTGCAGACGGTTACCGTCACGGCCACAGCCACCGGCCTCACCAATGGCACAGCAAGCGTCACCGTGGCGGATAATGAGGTCGTTTCGTTTGCCTTTGATTACATTGCATCCCCCCAGTACGGCGGCGGCAACCAGTACTACAATGTGTATGCACTCGACGTCGGAGGTGCTGTGGCGGCGGGTTACAGTGGCACGGCTACGATCTCCGGCCTGAATCATGGAACGGTGGACCCCAGTTACAATGGCAGCACCAGCCTCACCTTTGCTGGCGGTGTGGCCAATACACTCTACCTGGGCTATCCTCCGGTGAGCACCAGTTATTCGATCCGGGCCGTCGCAGGTACGGCTACGGGAACGTCCAACAGCTTCACAGTGGAAGCTGCGCCCTTTACTTTCGCGAGCTTGACCGCCAATGAGATCGCCTATGATCCAGTGACGAATCGGGTCTATGCGAGCACGAGCAGCGGCACGGTGGTGCCGATCAATCCAGACACCGGGGCCACGGATGCCCCCATCACCGTGAGCTCTGGTGCCGTGGGGCAGATCGAGATTCCCACCTCCGGCGGGATTCTTTATGCGGCGGTGAACAACCGCACCCAGCTCGTGAAAGTGGATCTGGTAGCGAAAACGGTCGGCACGCCGTTCAGCGTAGGTAGCTACAATGGCACCGCCCTGACGGTGCGAGACTTTGCCATTTTACCGAACGACAGCAATACGGTCGGCGTGGTCTTGGATCCCCAAGGCTACGGAGTGGCGGATCATGTCGCCATCTACACCAATGGGGTGAAACGCACGACCGTCATTACCTACAACTCGTCTGCTGGAAGCAATCCAGTCGTCGCCAGTCAGATCACTGCTGGAGGCACCGCCAATCGATTTTACGCGAGCACTGGCAGCACCTACTATTCCCTCAACACATTGTATCTGCTGGATGTCAGTGCGGGCGGGGTGGCGCTGAACCGCTCCTACGCTGAAGTTAGCTCATTGACCAATCTCACCGCCAGTGGCGGCCTCGTCGCGGATGACACTGGGCGCATTTTCGATGGTGAAACGGGCAATCCGCTGGGCCGCATCGGCAATGGCAATTCGGCAGGAGTCCTGCTTGACTCGACCACGGGGCGGGCCAGCCAGATCATCCACACGACGCAGAATTACTACGATCCGTATGCGTTGGCCGTGCATGAGCTGACGGGTTACAGCGAGACGGGCAGGTACGTCACCGACACGACGCCACCCTACAGCGACACCAGCTACTATCCCGCGCTGCCTTCCCGCATCGTGAAAGCAGGTACACACGCGGTGGCGTACCGTTCCGCCAGCAGTGTGCTGCTGGTGAAATCCTACCTCCTGCCGGACCCCACGACTGCGGCACCGGACCTCGCGGTGCAGCAGATGACCGCACCGTCTGTGATCGAAAACGGCAAACCGATGAGCTTCAACATCCTGGTGCGGAACAACGGCAGCGCGACTGCGAACAACGTCACGCTGACCAGCGACTGGACGCCAGGGGCGGTGTATCTGGGAGGCAGCACCACCCAGGGAACTCTGACGCGGAGCGGCTCGCACTTGAGTGTGAGCATTGGCACGCTGGCAGCGGGCAATGCGGTGACGGTCTGTGTGCGATTGAACGGCGGCAGCAACAGCAACCGGGCGGTGGTCACCACCACGAGCACGGAGCCGTTCACCCTCAACAACGTCCACAGTGTATCGAACTCTCCCGGCACCAACTACGCCCCTTTTTACTTTATGCCGATCCTGGGTCGAGACATGGTCAGCAGCCAAGATTTGCAAACGGTGTATTCTGGCAGTGGGTTTGGCGGTGGATTTTTCGCCGGTACCCTGGCGGTGATGGATCTCTCTGCCCCTGCGGTGCGGGCCTTTGTACCCATCGGCAGTGCGCCAGGCTGCCTGGCGCTGAGCCAAGATGGTACGACCCTGTATGTGGGGCTGGACGGCACGGGACAGGTGGTGCCCGTGAATGTGAGCACACTCGCGCCCGGCACCGCCTTCACGCTGGGTTCCGCAGCAGACGGACGCCGGCTCTTTGCCAATGACATGGCCGCGATGGCTGGAAGCGGAGGGAACCTCGTCATCGCACGATTAGATGCTTTGGGTGCGCAGGTGGGAGTCGCGTTGTTTTCAAACGGGACCGCTGTCGGCACAGCGACACCGACGAACCAGACCATGCAGTGGGTGGCAGCAGGCGCGGCTGGCAGCGTTTGCTACAGCTATGGTGCGGACTCCAGCGGGAACCCTGGGACACTGTACCGCCTGGATGTGAATGGCGGCGGGGTCAGCATCGCCGCCAGCAGGTCTAGCGTGTCGCTGGGGCGGCGGGTGGGTTTTGCCAGCGGCAAGGTGCTGGCGGCCAATGGCCTGATGTATGATGCCACCACTCTGGCGGATGCTGGCGCGCTGGTGAATATCAACACCTATCCCTACCAGTTCCCCACGCTGACCGACTACGACCCCGCGCGCGAACGAATCTACGCGCTCTCCACGGCTTCGAACACGCCGCTGCTGGCGTTTAACTCCGTCACGTATGCCCAGACCACACAATATACCAGCAGCAGCTACAGCGGTGGCGGTGAGCGGCTGGTGCGCTGGGGGAATAGCGGCCTGGCCTTCAGCGCAGCCAACAGCTACGGCAACACCCCAGGCGTGTATTGGCGGGACAGTGCCGATCTGGTGCCGAACCCACCACTGCATGTGAACGTGCCCGCCACCGTGGCGGAGAATGCTGGCGTGCTCTCCGGCGCGGGCACCGTGCAACTGACGGTGGCACCCACGTCCAGTCTCACGGTGACCCTCACATCCTCCAACCCGACACTGCTGCAAGTGCCGGCGAGTGTGACGGTGCCCGCCGGGCAGACTGCCGTGACCTTTAATGTGACGCTGATCAATGACAGCCTGATCAATGGTGCCCGGACGGTGACGATCACCCCCAGTGGGCCAGCGGGCTATGTGTTGACCGCTGGAACAATCCAAGTCACGGATGATGAGGTGGGCATTCTCTCGCTGACCTTGCCCACTACTGCCACCGAAGGCTCTGGAGCGCTGCATGGCCAGGCGGCGGTGAATCTTGTCAACGGGCCTGCGGGCGGAGACATCACCATCCAGCTTTCTTCCAACCGGACGGACAAACTCACCTTCCCGGCAAGCGTGATCATTCCCGCCGGGCAGAGCAGCGCCGCATTTGACCTGACACTGCTGGATGACAACATCATCGACGGCACCCAAGTGGTCACCATCACCGCATCTGAGACCGGATGGACGTCTGCCAATGCCAGCCTCAATGTCCTGGATAATGAAGCCACCACCATGACTTCGAGCCTGCCGGCGACCATCCCCGAAGGCACGGGCTACTATTCTGTCTCCATTTATTTGGCCGGAACGGTGCTGCAGGACACGGTGGTGAGCCTGATAAGCAGCAAGCCTGCCAAATTTTCCGTGCCAGCGACGATGACGATCTATGCAGGAACCAGCAACTCCTCGTTCAATGCGAATGTGCTCGACGACACGCTGAAGGACGGCCGGCAAACGGTGACGATCACCGCGACAGCGCCGGGTCTGAAGACTCTCTCCCAGAACCTCATCGTGATCGACAACGACCTCGCTGTCATGCAATGGGGAAACCTTCCCAATCTAACGGTGGGCGACATCGTCCCGGCGACGGTGACAGGAACTACCATTGATGGTGATCCGGCCTTCTTCGGGTGGACCCCACCCCTGCTCACGCCGACGGGCACTCAGAACGGGAGCCCGCTGACGAGCCTCACCGGAACCCTGACCCCCGCCGGCTCCACCAATTCATTCTACAGCAATGTCCGCATCATGGGACCGGGCAGCAATACCGTCCTCAGCGTTTCCTACAACGGAGTCACGGCCAGCAGCAATGCCTTCACGGTGGCGTCCGGCCCCATGGGTGCGTTTGTGTGGAATGCCATCCCAGCGGGACTGCCGCAACCGAGTACGCCCTTATCAACGACGGTGTATGCAACGGATGGGTACGGCAACCGGCTGACCGGCTATACGGGCACGGCCAACATCAGCGCGGCATCTGCCGCAGGAACCACCGCAGTGACCACGGGCGGCACTACCCCCATCACTGCTGCGATCGAAACCTCGACCGACCAGTCGCGCATGACGCTGCTGCTCGCTCCAAGTCAAATCAACCGCTCCGGTCGTTTGCGCAGCCTGTCGCTGGAGGTGCAAACGCCGCCGGGCCGCCCCTTCACCGGCTTCCTCATCCGGGGGAAACTAACCACCACACCGTATCTCAGCAGCTACTGGGACAATTCTGGCTATACCGTGCTGCGGCAGGGAGCGCTGGACCTCACGCAAAGCAAGGGCTGGGTGGAGTTCCCCTTCACCACCCCGCTGGACTACGACGGCACTTCCTACCTGCAGATAGACCTGAGCTTCACGACCAGCGGCACTGCGGCAGGTGGGGCTTACTTCGGCTCCAGCAGCTATGTTTATAACACCGTGGGTAATTCCGCCAATAGCTCCCAAGGCTACGGCTCGCCGGAGACCTGGACCACCTACAATCCTTACCCCAATAGTCTGACCTCCCCCAACTTAAAGCTGTCTTTTGGCACCGCGCTCACCGTCTCTCCCGCAGTCACGGGTAACTTCACCAATGGCGTGTGGACGGGCAATGTGACCTTCAGCCAGGCGGCGTCCAATGTGGTGCTCATCGCCAGCAATGGCACCGTCACTGGCGCGAGCAACGCCTTTGAGGTGGGTGCCACCCCGCTGAACACCCCGGTGGTCTCCGCGCTGCCTGCCTACAGCGCCACGTCCTCGACAGCGATCACCTGGGGCGCGGTGCCCACAGCCACGGCGTACTATGCCGAAGTGGCCACAGACAGTGCCTTCACCACACCGCTGGCAAACAGCGGATGGATCACGGGCACCACTTACACTTTCACCAACCTCGTCAGCGGCACGCAGTACTACTACCATGTCAAAGCTCACAAAGGCGCGCTGGAGAGTAGCTGGAGCAGCCCGGTGAGCTCCACCCAGGACATGGTAGGTCCTACTGTCTATGTTTCCAGTCTGGACGATGGCACCTTTACCAGTTTCACCACCACTCGCAGTTCCATCACCTTGCATGGCCGCGTCACTGACCCCGCCGGGATCGCCGCCTTTTCGATCGCCGATAACAGCGGCATCACCACTCCTTGCACCGTCAATGCCGATGGGACGTGGAGTTTCAGCCAGAGCCTGCCGAGCGTGGGCTTTTATCTCAATTACTTCACAGCTACGGACCAAGCAGCCAACGGTGGCAACATCACAAACCGCTATGACTCCATCACCCGGTCTGCAGACGTGGATAATAACGGTATTCCGGACGACTGGCAGACGACTAATGGACTCCCCATCAATGGTGCCAATAGCTCTGCGACCGGCGACTATGATCATGATGGCAGATCAAACCTGCTGGAGTACGCGCTGAACTCGCCGCCTAACAGCAGCGCGGGAAATACCGTGCCCAGCGTGGCCAATGAGGTCAAAAGCTCCGATGGCAAGACCTACCTGGTTTACCGCTATGACCGCCGCAGAACGTCACTTGATTTGACCTTTGGCCTGGAATTCAGCACCGACCTGGTGACGTGGTCTGCGACGAGTCAGCAGACCGAACTGATCGGAACGCCCACGCCCAATGCGGATGGCGTGACGGAACGCGTCGTCACGCGTGTTCTGCCGGATGTGACGCAGTTCGCGGGGCATAAGGTGTTTGTGCGGCTTGAGGTCAACACCGCGCCGTGAAGTGTGAAGTGTGAAGTGTGAAATTTGAGCGTATGCTGCGCCATGAATGACGAGGAACACCTTCGCAGCTTCGAGGATCAATCCCTGCCCCAGGAGCAGTGGAACCACCGCGCGCACTTGAAGGTGGCGTACTTGTATCTGCTCCGCTACCCGTACGCCGAGGCGCTGGAGCGGCTGCGTGCGGGCATTAAAGCTTACAACGCGGCGCAGGGCATCCTGGACACGCCGACGGGCGGGTATCACGAAACGATGACGCAGGTGTGGCTGCAACTGGTTTACACGACGCTAAGGCAGTTTGGCCCGGCGGCGAGCGCGGAGGCGTTTTTCGAGGCGCAAACCCAACTGCAAAGCAAGCGCACGCCGCTGCTGTTTTATTCGCGCGAGCGGATCATGTCGGCGGAGGCGAAGGGGGCGTTTGTGGCACCGGATCTGGCGGCGCTGCCGGTGGCGGTGGGCAATAACGCCTGACAAAGCTGCCGATGGGTGGATGCTTGGGTATGAGCATTGAGTTCCTGCGCCGTTTTCTTTTGGGGTGCCTCGGCATCAACTATGGCATTCTGCTGCTGTGGTTTGCGGTGTTCGTGGTGGCGCATGATGCGCTGTACCGTCTGCACACGCGGTGGTTTCGGATTTCGGTGGCGCAGTTTGATGCCGTCCACTACGCCGGGATGGCGGTGTATAAGATCGGTGTCCTGCTGCTGAACCTGGTGCCGTATCTGGCGCTGCGGATGGTGGCGGGGTGAGCGGTGAGCGGTGAGCGGTGAGCGGTGAGCGGTGAGCGGTGAGCGGTGAGCGGTGAGCGGTGGGCGGTGGGCGGTGGGCGGTGGGCGGTGGGCGGTGGGCGGTGGGCGGTGGGCGGTGGGCGGTGGGCGGTGGGCGGTGGGCGGTGGGCGGT
>CAINGK010000063.1 GCA_903848465.1 uncultured Verrucomicrobiota bacterium | reverse complement strand
TTCCGTTGCTTCTGTGTTTTATAAAAGATCGTTTCTGATTCCAGTCAATTCGAGCCGCTTGTAGCCTCTCAAACCTTCTTTTCTCAGCCCGCGTTTTTCGCTGCGGGTTAGTAGATTAGAACAGCTCTGAGTTCGTGCAACATCATTGTGCGTTTTTTTGCAAAAAAGTTCACTCAAACGTTCCACACCACGCAAAGCCGCCAACTCTTGCTACATAGTGCATGGCACTGCACTGCGGATGTCTGTTCAAACCCCACTCGCAAGCAATGCCGCCAGGAGCTCTTCCACGTCCAGCGTGGCTATCGCGGAGGCCTTGTCGCTCATGGCATAGGGCAGGATCAATTCGCGGCCATGGAGCATGGAGCCACAGCTATAGACAACGTTGGGCACGTAGCCTTCGCGTTCATGACCTTCGGGGGAGAGCAGTGGCTCGCGCAAGCGGCCGATGACCTGCGTCGGATCATTCAGATCCAGCAGTGCTGCGCCGATGCAGTATTTGCGCATGGGGCCAACGCCGTGGGTGATGACGATCCAGCCCGCAGGCGTCTCAATGGGCGAGCCGCAGTTGCCGATTTTCACCGATTCCCAAGTTGCTGCGGGGCGCAGGATGACCTGGGGGTCGCTCCAGTAATGCGGGCTGTCGGAGAACATGATGAAAAGGTTCTCGTCATCCTGGCGTGAGAGCATGGCGTAACGCCCGCCGATGCGTCGGGGAAAGAGCGCCATGCCTTTGTTTTGCACCGCACTGCCATTGAGCGTGAGCACGCGAAAGTGCAGGAAGTCCTGGGTCTCGATGAGCTGTGGCAGGATGGCGCGGCCATTGTAGGCAGTGTAGGTGGCGTAGTACATCACCGAACCGTCGTCTTCGATGAAGCGGACAAAGCGAGCATCCTCTATGCCGTTGGTCTCGTTGGCGGAGACGTGAAAGATGATGCGCTCACTCAGGGCGAGCTTGGAGGAGAAATTCAGCTCGTAGTTTGAGTCAGCGAGCCAGCGAAAGCACTCAAGCGCACGGCGCAGATCCCGGCTGACGGGTTTGGATTCACTGCGCACACGCTGCACGCTTTCGTCGAGTTCATGCAGGGTAAATGCCTCCGCCAGCGGGTCCATCACGGCAGTGGCATAACCGCCTGAGAAACCCATCTCCTGCAGTTTCGTGATGAAGCGCGACTTCTTGTAGGTGGGATTGGGCACCACCTCTGGCAGCGCGACAAAACGCGAGACCGGCTCAATGCTGATACCGCCGTCCGGTGCGATGATGCCAGCGCGAAACTCGATGGAGGAGATGTGGCCCTCACCGGTGGCACGCAGGCTCATGATGAACCGCTTGCCGCCTGCCACCACCCCGCTCTGATCTGGATGCGGCACCATGGAGGGATTGAAGAGTGCGGCAGACTCCAGCGCATACTCGCCGGAGAATAAGGCCCCGATGAGTAGCTGCCGCACGCGTGTGAGCGTCGGCTGCCCGGTGATGTGCGGGCGCACCCGCTCAAAATGGGCCAGCAGGTGCGCTTCGATGTCGAAATGCCGTGAGGCAAATTCGGCGAAGATCGCCTGCAACTGTAGCTCGGTCTCTGCTTCGTTGAGAGCGAGGGCACGGACCAGGATGTTTGCCATGATCTGCGGCTTGCCTGGAATGAACGGGCGGATGATGACGCGGCCGCTTTCCGGCTGCAGGGTGATGTCATGACGGCGGATGCGGACGGGGCTCATGTGGCGTGGGGCGATGTGATCAGATGTTCCGCGCAGTTCATTTCTGCGAGTGCGAGATGGAAAGCGAGGGTGGACTCGGCGCCCTGGTTTTCATTCACGCGGTCGTGATGCAAACCATCACCACAGCCGCCGGTGGTGGAATCATAGAGCGGCAGTCCGAGGTCGTTGCGGCCCAGGAACCATTCGAAGGCGCGCTTGGCTTCACGCGACCACATGGGATCCTGGGTGGCACGGGAGGCTTCGTTGCACGCGGCCACCATCGCCTGCGCTTCGAGCGGCTGCTGGTCAAAGTCGGCACGTGCGCCATCGCGCTGGTAGAAACCATTGCTGCCGATGGGGCGAAAGCAGCCGGACTGGGTCTTTTGGATGGACGCGAGCCAACGCAGAGACTTGAGGCCGATCTCCAGTGCGGCAGGATTTGGCAACCATTGGCCGCTGAGGATGAGCGCCTGGCTGAAGCGTGCATTTTCATACGTCACGCTATCTTCAAACCAGGGCCAGTGCTCCGTGGCACAGGCGTTCCACAGCGCCACGAGGCGGTCGGTGAGAGTCACCCGCATGGCGCTGATGGCAGCGTTGCTGGGGAATCTGCGCAGGTATTCGTGAATGCCTAGCAGAGTGAAGCTCCAGGCGCGTGGCGAGGTGAACTCCGCCACCGCACCGAGTCCACGCTCAAACAACTGCGCTGAGAGTCGGCTGTGCCCTTCATTACGCGAGCGTCCTGCACCATTGCCCGCAGCCCACAGCGCGCGTGCATGGCTGTCTTCACTGCCGGCGGCTTCGAGCCACTGGCGGCCATGGCTCATGAAGTTGCGAAAACGTCCGCTTTCATAGTCCAGCGCTGCGGCGAGGAAGGCGAGGTAGCTGGTGGCCAGCCTGCCCAG
This sequence comes from uncultured Verrucomicrobiota bacterium, assembly GCA_903848465.1. Lineage (GTDB taxonomy): Bacteria > Verrucomicrobiota > Verrucomicrobiia > Verrucomicrobiales > Verrucomicrobiaceae > Prosthecobacter. The sequence continues at coordinate 9,887 of CAINGK010000063.1, read as the reverse complement.
GTTTTCAGCGGGCGGTTGGTCGCCCAGTTCATCCAGCATGCTGCAGAGGATGAAGGCGCGCGCGTTGTCGTCCGTGCAGTAGCCTTCATGGAAATTGGGCACGTTGAAGATCGCGTGCTGGAAGATGCCGGTGCCATCGCTCATGCGCACGACGTGGTCCAGGCGCAGTGGCGGCAGCTCGTAGGGGCGGTTTCCCAGCGTCCAGCCTGCGAAGGCGGTGCGCGGTACCGCTTTGCGGTCTGCCCGTGCATGCTGGAAGGATTCCAGGTAGCGCTGCGCCACGGCGGGCCAGATCATCGCACGCCCCATGGCATGGGCTTCATGGCGGATTTTTTCCATGCGTGCGGGATCATCCAGCAGTCCGCAGACACCTGCGGTGATGGCCGCCGGATTGCGGAAAGGCACCAGGACGCCGCGCCCGTCCGCCAGCAGTTCCTGTGCATGCCAGTAAGGCGTGGAGACCACGGCCTTGCCCGCGCCAAACACATACGCCAGCGTGCCGGATGTCACCTGGGCTTCGTTCAGATACGGGGTGAGATAGATGTCCGTGGCACCGATGAACTCCTTCAGATCATCCAGGGACACGAAGCGGTTGTAGAAAATGACATGCTCCTTCACGCCGCGATCTTCGGCGAGTCGTTCGAGGCTCAGGCGATAGCGTTCCCCTTCGTGCGCGATGAGTTGCGGATGGGTGGCCCCGAGGATGAGGTACACCACATTCGGGTGCTGCCGCACGATCTCCGGCAGGGCTTCGATCACATGCTCGATCCCCTTCCCCGGCCCGATTAGTCCGAAAGTGAGCAGCACTTTGCGCCCCTCCACGCCAAACTGCTCCTTGTAGCAGCTCGAGTCCATCAACGGCATGTCTGGGATGCCATGCGCGATGATGTCCACCTTCGAGTCGGGGACGTTGTAGGTCTCACGCAGTATTTCTGCGCCTTTGTGCGCCATCACCACCACGCGGTCGCTGTGCCGCACCAGTTCCTCCATCACCTTGCGCTGCGCGGCGTTCGGCTCGCGCAGGACGGTGTGCAGCGTCGTCACCACCGGCATGCGCACTTCTTTGAGCAGCGCCAGCAGATGGCTGCCGGCCTGGCCGCCGTAGATGCCAAACTCATGCTGCACGCAGAGCACATCCGCGTTGTTGAAGTTCAAAAAGTCCGCTGCACGCCGGTAGGAGTCCAGATCCTTCTCCTGCATCTCAAAGCGCACCCGTTGAGGGTAGTCGTAGCCCTCCGCTCGGTCATTGACGGCTCCCACGAAACAATCCGTGCCGGGCGACGCTGCCGCCACCGCCTCACTCAGATCATGGGTAAAGGTAGCGATGCCACAGAGTCGTGGCAGGTAGTCGCCCAGGAAGGCGATGCGTTGCGGCAAATGGGTAGTACTCAGGATAATCCTCTCATAAGCTGCGACATGCTACAGCAGACAGCCTCGGCTGCGGTAAAGCAACCCAGCATTGTTTCATTCACGTTCGGCATCATCTGCCGGTCAGGATCAAGCACCCTGCGATGAGGGCGAGGAGGGGGACCACGACGCTGAGCTGGCCGAGGTTGATGCCGAAGACGCCGCAGAGGCCATCAAGGATGAGAAAACTGGCAAGCGCGAGCATGCTGTAACTTTTGGTGATATTCATGGTCGTAGGGGTTTAGTTTCGGCTCTTCAGCAGCAGCACGACGCCAGCGAGGAGCGCGACGCCTCCGAGGATGGGCGGCAGAGGAACGGTGTGCTGCTTTTCCGCCGTCACCTGGATGGGGCCTAGATCAATGGCCTTCTCCGTGGTGGTGTAGGTGAAGCTGTGATAGGCGAAGGCGGCAATGCCGAGAACAATGAGCAGGATGCCGACGATGGCGGGTGTTTTCATGTGAGGGTAGAGGTTTAGAGTACCCGGCGGCCATTGATGATGCGCAGCAGCACCATGATGACGGCCACGACGAGCAGGATGTGAATGAAACCACCCAAGGTGTAGCTGGTCACGAGACCGAGGAGCCAGAGGATGATGAGGATGATGGCGATAGTAGAGAGCATGAGATTTAAGTCTTTCGTGGTTGATTGAATGTTGTCTGGCCGGTGCGTTGCCGTTTTCTCGGCAACAGCGCCGGGTGGGGCTAATTTTTGGTAACTGTAGTTTCGACGGACATGCTGTTGATGACGCTCTTAACGCCGTGGATGTCCTTGACGAGTTTGGTCACCAAATCGATTTCAGCGGTGCTCTTGGCCACTCCGCCCACCATGACCGCGCCATCGGTCGTCGCGACGATCGTTCTGAAGGCGCTCGTGGAACGATGTGTCAGCAGCGCCATCCGCACCTGTGCGTTGATGGAAGCATCATCAATGATCTCGCTCAGAGTTTCCCCTGTCGGCTTGTCCGCCACGGTCATCTCATTCTTCACGTCTTTGATGCCTTCGACATCTTTGGCATATTCAGTGGTCAAGTCTTTCTGCGCCTGGGTGGCGGCATCTCCGGAGAGTGTCACCACGCCTTCTTTCAGCACCACTTTCGTGTTGTAGGCACTGACGCTGCGATGAAAAGCGAGTGTGGCCTTCACCTTCATGTACAGCCAAGTGTCGGAATTGGCTGGCGGGCTTTCTTTGACTTCAATTTGGTTGGCCACACTCGTGACGCCGGGAAGACCTGCCACGGTGTCTTGCGCCAGCTTCTTGTGCGATTCGTCATGGACAACTCCGGTCAAAGTCACCACTCCCGCCTTCGACTCCGTCTTGATCGCGTCATCTATGAGGAAGTTTTTAAAGACGTAGGAGCTTTGAGCGGCGGATTCAATTTTAGCGTCCATTTCGGTCGCGAGCAGTGGCACCTGAGTGAGCAGCAAGGCACAGAGCGTGAGTCTCTGATGGAGGGGGAAGGCGAGAGGAAGCATTGGGAACATGGGGCCATGCTAAGGTCCATGACGCAAAGAAGCGATGGGGTGTAACCCTACTCTTGCGCCGATTTCATTTGCTCATCCGCCGTCACGAACGAATTGACTGCATGATTCTCGACGCCAGTTGCCAGCTCGATTACCAGGTCGTGGATGAGGTGCCCGCCATTTTCATGCTACGCCCACGCGGCGGCTGGGCGCAGTGGATCATGCGCGAGGAGTTTCATATCCGGCCCCACGTGCCCGTGTCCGAGTTCACGGATGTCTATGGCAATCTTTGCTTGAGAACCGTCATGCCGCCGGGAAACTTCCACCTCTCCGTGCAGTATCGTGTCCAGGTGGATGACCGGGTGGACGAAGATATTTATGCACCGCTCTGGCTGGTGCAAAACCTGCCGCCCGAAACCCTGCACTTCCTGCTGCCCAGCCGCTACTGCCAGTCAGACGAACTCTCCGTGCTGGCCACTTCCATCATTGGCAATCTGCCCTCGAACTACCAGTGCGTCGCGGCGATCCGCTCATGGGTTCACCAAAACATCCGCAATGAATCCGGCTCCAGCAACAGCTTCACCACGGCGCTGGAAACTCTGAACACCCGCCGTGGCGTCTGCCGTGACTTTGCACACCTGGGCATCGCCCTGTGTCGGGCCATCAATGTGCCCGCACGCATGGTAGTGGGCTTCCTGCACCAGCTCTATCCCATGGACCTGCATGCGTGGTTTGAGGCCTACATCGGTGGCCGCTGGTTCACCTTTGACGCCACGGAAAACATGACGCGAGGCAACCGCATCGTCGTCGCCTACGGTCGCGATGCCGCAGACGTGGCACTGGCCACCATTTTCGGCAATTTCACCATGCAAAACATGCAGGTCACCGTCTCCGAGCATCAGCCTCAAGTTTGGGCATAGCCTGATCTAATCAGGCAAAAGCGCTGCTACCAGACCGGACGGGCCTGACAGCAACGCTGTGACTCCAAGCGTTGCGAGTTTAGCGTGCTGCGCGTTCAATGTGCTCACCGGTGCGCTCGACATCCCGACCGAAACCGTGGAAAGTGTTGCAACTGCTGACACCGAGGGTGCAAAGAGCTGAAGCCAGGAGGAGGAGAATGAGACGTGTCTGTGGTGCTTTCATATGTGTGTGTGGTTGGGGTGTTGTCTAACGGGGGGGGGACTATGCGGAGAGCGCGGCGCTGTACTCCTTGATGGCGGCTTCCACCGCTTCACGGCTTTGACCGGTGCGTTTCTGAATACGGCCCAGCAGTTCATCCTGCTGGCCATCGATGAGTTGAAGATCGTCGTCCGTAAGATGCGCCCATTTTTGTTTGAGGCTGCCTTTGATGATGTTCCAGTCGCCTTTGATTTCGAGTTTGGTCATAGCGCTGACTCTAGGGCGCTACGGCTGAAGCTGCCATGGGGTGTAACCCTACCGCACCCTGCGGCGTCCGCGCTGCTATGGAACCTCGCTCAAAAGGGGCACCCCCATTGCGTTGGCCGCGATTTTCCGCATGCTTTGGCAAACATCTCCAGACCTACAAGCCACAGCTCGACGTATCAAGTTCACGCCATGACAACACGCCCACCTGATCTGCACCAGCCTACCTCTATGTTGTCATTCGTCGCAACCTTTGGCAGGGGGTGCTGCCTCATCGCCCTCCTGCTGGTAGCAGGCTGCTCCACCTATGGGCCAGCACGTCCAGGTGAAAAGATTTATCGGGATGTGCAGTTCGCCGCGCCAGGCGGGCACCGACTTTATATGGACCTGTACGTTCCCAAGACGGCGCAGCCCGCCCCCGTGGTGCTGTGGATCTTTGGTGGGTGCTGGCGCTTTGGCAGCAAAGGCTACCACGTGAACGTGCGTGACCTCACCACCGCAGGCATCGCCGTGGCTTCCATTCAATACCGCATGAGCAGCACAGCGGTGTATCCGGCGCAGTTGGAAGACTGCCACGCCGCAACCCAGTGGCTACGCGACCATGGTGCCGAATATGGCATCGACGCCAAGCGCATGGGAGCCAGCGGCGAATCCTCCGGCGGCCAGCTCGCGGCGGAACTCGGTGCCACCGAAGGCAAGTCGCGCATTCGCGCCGTGTGCGCGCTCTATCCAGTGTCCGATGTCACCGAGCTGGGGCGACTCTACGCGAAACCCGGCAGGCTGAGCCTCATCGAAAAGCTGCTGGGTGGACCCATTGAGCAAAAGCTCAAACTTGCGGACAGCGCCAGCCCGATCAATCACGTCAGCCCCGCCTTGCCGCCCTTCCTCATCATCCATGGCGCACGCGACAGAACCATTCCAGTGCAGCAAAGCGAACGCTACTTTCTCGCCCTCGCCGCCGCTGGGGTCGAAGCTCAGTTCATGGTCGCACCTGACAAAGGCCATTGGTTTCGCCTGGATGACGTGCAGTTCGCCGAAGTGTCACGGTTTTTCCAAGTACACCTCTCTCGCTGAAGAAAGGACTCATGAGCTTAAGCTCATTCTGGAGGCCTGGGGCACGCTGAAAATTGCCCTGTACTGTGGCGCTTCACTTCCCTGGAGCGAGCATTCGATCAAGTCGCGAAGTCGTTTCTATAAGCGAGAATTAGGCGCAACCAGGGTGAGCAATCAGCTTGCGGATATGAGGCGGAACGCTACATAATCGACTCGTGATAAAGGTAGGTGCAGCTTACATCGACAAGTCCATGCAGGATCACGGGCTCTTCCAGGCCATCTGCCGCACCAACCGGCTCGATGGCGATGACAAGACCTTCGGCTACATCGTGGACTACAAGGACCTCTTCAAGAAGCTGGTGAACGACAAGGGCACCGGGGCGCTCCAGGTCTATACCTCCGAAGTGGATGACACCGATGGCGGCACCAACTCCGAGGTGCTCATGCAGGACCGTCTGAAGAAGGGAAGCGAACGTCTGGACGGGGCACTGGAGGCGATAGCCATGCTCTGCGACCCCGTGGAGCCGCCGAAGGGTAAGCTGGAACACATTCACTACTTCTGCGGCAATACGGAGATCCCCGCAGACCTCGCCGAGCATGAGCCTCAGCGAGTCGCCCTCTACAAATCCACCGCCGTGCTCGTGCGTGCCTATGCGAACATCGCCGACGATTTGCCCAGGGCTGGCTACACAGAGGGACGGATCGCGCAGATCAAGCAGGACCTCGACCGCTATCTCAAGCTGCGAGAGATCATCCGCCGGGCCAGTGGTGAGACGATTGACCTCAAAGCCTTCGAGGCCGACATGCGGCACCTCATTGACACGTACATCGAGGCTGATGATCCACGGAAGATTTCCAGTTTCGATGAAGTCGGCCTGCTCAAGCTGATCGTGGAAAGCGGCATGGCCGAGGCGATCAAGAAGCTGCCAGATGGGATCAAACGCAGCCAGGCAGCCGTAGCGGAAACCATCGCCAACAACGTGCGCAGCAAGATCATCAAAGAGCATCTGAACGACCCAGCCTTCTACGACAAGATGTCGGTGCTGCTGAAGGAGGTGCTGGACGATCTGCGAGCGAAACGAATCGACTATGAGGAGTTTTTGAAACGCATGGCTGCCGTAGCCAAAGATGTGCAGCGGGGCACGGGAGGAGACACGCCGCCTCAGCTCGACACACCGGGCAAGCGAGCGCTCTACAACCAACTGGAAGCTGAAGTGGCATCAGTGGGCAAGGCCCAGGTGGGGGAGGCGGCTGGAGCGGTCGATGGTGTAGTGCCGAACTCCGAGCTGGACGTGGCTCTACGCGTGGACAAGGCCGTCAAGACCCGGCGGCCCGACAGTTGGCGTGGGGTGAGAGCAAAGGAGCTGATGATCAAGGGCATCATCAATGACATCGTGTCGGGGGAGGACCGCGTGGAGCGGCTGTTTCTCATCATCAAAGCCCAGTCTGAATACTGATGCCGACGCAGATTCAGCTTGGGGAGATCGCCGTCGAGGTGGTACGCAAGGGCATCAAGAATGTCCATCTCAGCGTGCATCCGCCCACAGGCCGCGTGACCATCGCCGCGCCCTCACGCATGAGTCTCGACACGATCCGTGTCTTTGCGATCTCCAAACTCGGGTGGATCAGGCAGCAGCAAAAGAAACTGCTCGAACAGGAGCGCGAGACACCCCGCGAGTAATCGGGTACTTCCAACCAGAGAAAATCTTGTGATTTCCCCTCTGGAGTACCGGGTGGTTCGTGACGGGTAGCGCTACGGCGCTACCCCTGCTCTTTGACAACTCGAAAACTCAGTACAGCCGCCCCCACGGGGGGCGTGCTCATTTAATTTACTAACTGCGACACGTCCGTCAGCAAACGGCCACAGGGCCGGGGATGATGGCTGGAAACTTCTTGGAAGTCTCCAGAACAGCGAGTGGGCGAACAGGTGCGGACGCGAGTCCAATTCCTGTCGCCGCAGTGATCGGTTGAAAGCAGTCCCAGTCGCATCCGGCAGTGATAAGTCCAGATGCGGTGAAGCGGGATGAAACGTCTTCATCTTGGCCAACGAGGCCCGGGATGCAGGCAGCACAGATGGAGCGGTTCAGGCACACAAAGGGTGTCGAATCGTCGTAACGTGGAAGCGGCGCAAACTCGTTGATGCGGGGCTACCAAGTCCCGCCAAGCGCCGCAGCCAAAAGGCACTGGGGCATCGCCTCCGGGAGTGTGTGACATCTCCCGGAATCACCGGCAGCCCCCGGCGAATGCACCCGGACCGACTCCATCGTCAATCGCCCACCCGAAACGTGGTCACCTCCGTCGTCTCTCCAGGCGCAAGCCAGGAGCAGGCTATCACCCGCATGACGGCGGAGGGCAGGACGTCCGACCAAGCAAGTGCGCCTCTGTAACCGAGGCGAGACGCCAAATTCGGACGGGCAACACGAAGATTTAACCAACTAAAAGTACATGATAACGAAACCAATCGATCAATGGAAGGATCTTCCCTTGGAGCAATTCAAGAATGAGGTCTTTCAACTTCAACGGCGCATCTTCGGCTCATCGCAGAAAGGAAATCGCAAAAAAACGCACCGCCTGCAAAAGCTGCTCCTAAGCAGCTTCGCAGCCCGATGTGTTGCAGTACAGAAAGTAGCAGAGATCAACGCCGGCCGTAATACCGCCGGGATTGATGGCGAGAAAAGGCTCACGGATCCACAAAAGCTGCGGCTGGCAAACAGTCTAGATGTACATCAGGACATCCTGCCAGTACGCCGCGTCATGATCCCCAAGCCTGGCAAGACCGAGCAACGACCGCTTGGAATCCCCGCCATGAAGGATCGAGCATTGCAGGCGCTCATAACGCTGGCACTCGAACCTGAATGGGAAGCCCGGTTCACCCCGGGCATGCATGGATTCCGCAAAGGTCACAGCACGCACGATGCCATCGACATCATCCGCTCGAGCATTCAAGTTTCGCCGAAATGGGTTCTGGATGCCGACATCCAGAAATTCTTTGATCAGGTGGACCACAGGGCCCTGCTGGCAAAGATCGACACATTCACGACACTGGAACAGGCGCTCCGCCGAATTCTCAAGTCGGGATGCATGGAGGGTGGAGTCATGTCCGCCACCAACGAAGGGACTCCGCAGGGAGGTCCCCTGTCCCCCTTGCTCGCCAACATCGCTCTCTGCGGACTGGAAACAGACCTGACCGAATACTTCCAACAGGGAACAACTAGGAATGCCAAAAAGCCAGACCGGCCGCCGGTTCTGGTCATGTATGCCGACGACTTCGTGGTCCTGCACAAGGACCGCGAGATTGTCACCGAATGCCGGGAGTTCATCTCGGCATGGCTGGTCAAAATGGGGTTGAGTCTTCACCCCGACAAGACCCGCATCACGCATACGCTGGACGTCGAAACAGGAAGCGCTGGCTTCAATTTCCTCAGCCACCACATTCAACAGTTCCACACCGGGAAGTACGCCGTGAAAGCGACATTCAAACAGGTCTTCACCCGGATCAGTCCCTCACCAGAGTCCCAGGCTCGCGTTTACCAGCGGATAGCCACGATCATCGACAAGATGCTCCGTGGCAGTCCCGACCGAAACGCAGCCCGCCGAGCTGAGGAGGTTCTGATACCTCAGCTCAATGCGGTCATCCGGGGATGGTCCAACTACTTTCGTCACTGCAATGCAAAGCACAGCTTCAGCCGCCTGGACAACCAGGTGTGGTTCAAGCTGTGGAAGGCTCTCAGACGCAGGCACAAGAAGCGTGGTCGCACATGGACAGTGCAACAGTTCCTCAAGAGCTCCGACGGGAAGTGGCGGTTTAACTGCCCTTCCAACACGGACCCACAAGAGCGACTGGTGATGCACCTGTTCTCCGAGACCCCGATTCTCCAACACATGCAGCTCCGCAAGGGCAAGTCGTGCTTTGATGGCGACTGGGCCTACTGGGGGACACGGCTGGGAAGGTATCCCTCCCTCCCCTTAGAGCTGACAGGGCTTCTCAAAAAGCAGCATGGTAAATGTCACTGCTGTCATTCCCTGTTTACCCGACAGGACAAACTCAATGTTTGTACCGAGTGGGTGGACGAGGGAGAGAAGAAGAAGCCCATGCAAAGGCTGGTGCACCAAGATTGCGATTCCCAACTACGACGCTCGAACAGTGCGGCAGCAATGCCCGCTGTTGACGCTGCCAGCAGCCCGGTGCGCTGAAAGGCGCCCGCCGGGTTAACGGCTCAGGGTTGTCCGTGAGGACAGCCTTGGGCCACCTTTTAACAAACCACGGTGATGGCGGGGAGGTCCTCCGCCGTCGCCTCTCTTTCGCGCTGTCCAAACAGCGCGATGCGGCCTCGGCGATTCCAGGCCATCAAAACCGCGAATCCAATCCGGCACACCGTCGGCAAGGGGGGAGCATGCCTGCCTCCTCAGTTAGTAGCAACCCAGTCAGTAAGAACCCTCAATCCAAACCTATGAATCAAGAACCTAACGATCAGCATCAACCCGTGGCCACGGCCACACAAGAAATGGAAGAACCCGTTTACCTCCAACGGGGGTGTAAAGTCTGTTCTGTAAAAGGCTTTAGCCTTGCAATGCACGCCCCAT
>CAINGK010000062.1 GCA_903848465.1 uncultured Verrucomicrobiota bacterium | reverse complement strand
TCCCTCCTGCGCCTCGTCTCCGCCCTGCTCTGCGAGCAAAGCGATGAGTGGAGCACCGGCAAAATTTACCTCAACATGAACTCCGCTGAACCATCCCAAACCTGATCGCCACTTTTACAGAATAAAATTTGCGCCGCCCGAAATGCCAACCGCCTGGATCCAAGCAGCGAAGTTGTTTGGCGTATGTTGATGGCTTCCCCCATCTTAATGTCCGCACTTCGTCAGTTTCCATCAACGCTTCTAAGCGTGAAATCTCAGGCAAATCATCGAGTGCATCTTTGCATGTTGGGCCAGCAAGAAGCGGGCTGCTTTGATTCAATCCAGGTATGCTAGTGGTCGCTGCCGGATATATGGGAGACTTTAAACCCTTTTTGGCCCCCATAAGAAACAGTCTTTTTCTATTTTGAGGAACGCCATATGACGCAGCATTCAGCACCGCCCATGGATGTGTAAAGGTATAACCTTTCAATTCAAATGTCTTAATCAATTATTCCAAGAACTTGCGATGCTCTCCGACCGTTAATCCTTTTACATTTTCGAATACGAAGTAGTCTGCATCAAGCTCGCGAACGAGCCTGACGTAGTCCTTAACAAGTGCGTTTCTGGGGTCGTCCAGAACGCGTTTTCCAATCATAGAGAAGCCTTGGCAGGGCGCTCCGCCGAAAACAACGCTAACCTTTCCTTCGATCTTCGCGATGCGTCTTATCTCCTTCCCCGTGAGGTTTTGAACGGATTGCGGAATCGTGGAGCAAAGCGGGAAATTAAACTTGTGGATACAGGCATGAATAGGGTCGATTTCAACTGCAGCGGCAACATCGAAGCCTGCCTGCTCAAAGCCGAGTGACATCCCGCCTGCACCGGCAAATAAATCGATAGCAACTGGTCTCATGGGGTGTCGGTCATGAATAGAGTTCAGGCTAGTGATAGGTAGTCCTTGAGCGGCCGGAATGATAGCTGCTTAGCGCGAGCCTTTTGAGATAGGCCGCTTCTTCGGCATCCTCCAGGCGTTCGAGCATCTCCTGGTATTCCTTGATGGGCAGGATCACGGAAACGGGCTTGCTCCGTCGGGTGATCACATCGGGTTCTGGGAACTGAGTGCTCATTTCAATGCTGGCAAGGCTCAGGCGTGTGCAAGTTTCCCTTTTGGCTCGGGGATGGTGCGTCCGAGGGTGCAGGCGGTGTCGATCCATTCCTGAACGAGTGACTGCGCATTGGCGATGGCCTCTTCATAGGTGGCTCCGTCGGCCATGCAGCCTACGAGTTCTGGAACCTCGACGATGAAGCTTTCATCGGCTTTGCTCCAATAGATGATGAACTCGTAGCGCATGGCACTCGTTCTGCAGTGTTACTGGGCCGTGGTGTACACTTCGGCACCGGTTTCCACGAACTCCTTGCTCTTCTCCGCCATCCCCTTGGCGAGCGCTTCCTCCTCAGAGATCGCCTGCTCCGCTGCATACTTGCGGACGTCTTCGGTGATCTTCATGCTGCAGAAGTGCGGGCCGCACATGCTGCAGAAGTGGGCGGATTTGGCGCCGTCCTGGGGGAGGGTTTCGTCGTGGAAGGAGCGGGCGGTGACGGGGTCGAGGGACAGATTGAACTGATCTTCCCAGCGGAACTCGAAGCGGGCTTTGCTGAGGGCGTTGTCGCGATACTGGGCACCGGGGTGGCCTTTGGCGAGGTCGGCGGCGTGGGCGGCGAGCTTGTACGTGATGACGCCGACTTTGACGTCTTCCTTGTTGGGCAGGCCGAGGTGTTCCTTGGGGGTGACGTAGCAGAGCATGGCGCAGCCGTACCAGCCGATCATGGCGGCACCGATGCCGCTGGTGATGTGGTCGTAGCCGGGGGCGATGTCGGTGGTGAGGGGCCCGAGGGTGTAGAAGGGGGCCTCGTGGCACCACTCGAGCTGCTTGGCCATGTTTTCCTCGATCATGTGCATGGGCACGTGGCCGGGGCCTTCGTTCATGACCTGTACGCCCTTGGCCCAGGCGCGGGTGGTCAGCTCGCCTTGCACTTCGAGCTCGCCGAACTGCGCCTTGTCATTCGCATCGGCGATGGAGCCGGGGCGCAAACCGTCGCCGATGGAGAAGGAGACGTCGTAGGCGGCCATGATGTCGCAGATGTCATCCCAGTGGGTGTAGAGGAAGTTTTCCTTGTGGTGGGCGAGGCACCACTTGGCCATGATGCTGCCGCCACGGGAGACGATGCCGGTCATGCGGGAGGCCGTCATGGGCACAAAGCGCAGGAGCACGCCGGCGTGGATGGTGAAGTAATCGACGCCCTGCTCCGCCTGCTCGATGAGCGTGTCGCGGAAGAGTTCCCAGGTGAGGTCCTCGGCCTTGCCGTTCACTTTTTCCAGGGCCTGATAGATGGGCACGGTGCCGATGGGCACGGGGCTGTTGCGCAGGATCCACTCGCGCGTGGCGTGGATGTTCTTGCCGGTGGAAAGATCCATGACGGTGTCGCCGCCCCACTTGGTGGCCCAGCGCATTTTCTCCACCTCTTCCTCGATGCTGGAAGCCACGGCGCTGTTGCCGATGTTCGCATTGATCTTCACCAGGAAATTGCGGCCGATGATCATCGGCTCCAGCTCAGGGTGGTTGATGTTGGAAGGAATGATGGCGCGTCCGGCGGCCACTTCGCTGCGGACAAACTCAGGCGTGATCTCATTCGGGATGCGCTGCGGGAAGCGCTTGAAGATGCCGGGCGTGTACTCGCTCTGCACCTGGGAGGAGCCCACGTGCTGCTTGTCGAGGTCGTTGCGGACGATGTCGGTGGTGAAGTCGGCGATCTTCGCGCGCTTCATGTTCTCGCGGATGGCGATGAACTCCATCTCCGGCGTGATGATGCCGGCGCGGGCATAGGCGAGCTGCGTGACCACTTTGCCGGGCTTCGCCTTCAGCGGCTGGCGCTGCGCATTGATGGGGGCCTTCAGCGGGCTGAGGATGCCTTCGCGCTTGGCGGCGGCGTACTCGGCGTGGTTCGCGGTGAGGTAGCCGTTGTCACGCGGCTCGATGGCGCGGCCATCGTAAGCTTCCACGTCATTGCGGGCGAGGATCCAGGCCTTGCGCAGGCCGGGCAGGCCTTCTTCCACGGTGCCCTTGTAATCCGGGTCGCCCCAGGGGCCTGAGGTGTCATAGACGCGCACGGGCTCGTTCTCGATGATGCGGCCGTTGAAATCCTTGGTCGGGGAGAGGGTGATCTCGCGCATGGGCACCTGCACCTCCGGGTGGATCTGGCCCTGCACATAGACGCGGGCGGAGGCGGGGAGTTGCTCGGAGGAGTGAGGCTCGAAGGAGGACGTGGGATCGGCGATCATAAAAAAGGGGGGCTAGATGCTGGATTCTCGATGCTAGATGGAGCGCTGTGCGCGCGTGAACCGAGAAACCTCCGAGCGAACTCCCTTCGGCGGCATGACCCGCATCAGGTTCGGAGGGTTCGGATCGAGGAAGATCCGTCTCAGTCCCTGCGGTGGGACGCCCCTGTCGTGACGTGGCCATGGTGCGGCCAGTAGGGCGAAGGTCAAGGGGAAGTGGGGGCGGGGGAGGGAGTTTGCGGTTGTTTGCAGTGGTTGGCGATGGTTGGCGATGGTTGGCGATGGTTGGCGATGGTTGGCGATGGTTGGCGATGGTTGGCGATGGTTGGCGATGGTTGGCGGTTGTTGGCGGTTGTTGGCGGTTGTTGGCGGTTGTTGGCGGTTGTTGGCGGTTGTTGGGCGGGGAGGTGGTTGGCCGCAAGGAGGCGCAAAAAGGCTCAAAAAAGGGGAGGGGAGGGCGGCTAAAGCATCCTTCAGCGAAAAGGTCAGAAAGCCGTTGTTTCGTATGGTAATTATAGTAAGTTTAGGTGTTTTATCAGTCTATGTTGCGTTTGTTCCCCCCATTTTCGAGGCTTTTGGCTGCTGTCGCTCTGCTGCTGTGCGCAGCTACGGCGGCGCGTGCCGACATTGTCTCGGACTGGAATGCGGTGGCGCTGTCGGCGATGACTTCGAGCACGGAAGACCCGCAGGTGGCGCATGATTTGGCCATCTTGGATTTGTCGATGTACAACGCCGTCGAAAGCCTCAGCAACACCTACACCCCCTACAGCTACAGCGCTTACCCAGCACCCGGAGCCGGGCCGTCGGGTGCCGACTACCAGGCGGCGATGATCTCGGCGGCCAACACCGTGATGCAGAACCTCTACGGGGGATCGAGCAGCAGTTTCACGTCGCTCTACAATTCGGAACTCAGCGCCATCCCAGACAGCCAGGCCAAAACGGACGGCATCGGGTGGGGCGTCACCATCGGCAACAACCTGCTGAGCTGGCGCTCCGGCGATGGCTCCTCTTCGGCGGCCAGCACACCGTACTCCCCGGTGGGCACCATCGGATATTGGCAGCCGACTTCCGCCGCCAACGCGATACTGCCGGGCTGGGGCAGTGTGGGGGCCTTTGCCATCCCGAGCACCAGCTCCTACATGACCACGCTGCCGAGTGGATCGGTCACCACCTATTTGCAGTCCAGCCAGTATGCCACGGATTACAATCAGGTGAAAAGCCTCGGCGCTGCCTTCAGCCCCACGCGCACCTCTGACCAGACCAACCAGGCCTACTTCTGGTCTGCGGGAGAAGGCACGGTGAAGATGACGGGCATGTGGAATCAGATCGCCCAGACGGTAGCGACCAATGCCGGGCTGAGCACCGAAGCCACCGTACACCTGATGGCCACCCTGAATGTGGCGATGGCAGACGCCAGCACCGCCGCCATGGCCACCAGCTACGACCAGCAGTTCTGGCGACCAGAAACGGCCATCGCCAACGGCGACATCGACGGCAACTCCAGTACCACGGTGGATACCTCGTGGACGCCGCTGATCAAATCGCCCGCGCTGCCGGAGTATGTGTCGCTCGGAGCCACCATCAGCGAAGCCGCCGCCACCGTGCTGGCCGCCTCCCTGGGCAACAACGTCTCCTTCAGCCTCGGCAGCGACATCAACGGCGACGGCACCATCAACCTCACGCGCCATTTCACCAGCTTCAGCCAGGCCGCGACCGAGGCCGGGATGGCCGGTGTCTATGGCGGCACGCAGTTCCTGACTTCCGTCACCGACGGGCAAACCATCGGCGCAAACGTGGCGAACTACGTGCTGGCCAACGATTTCTCCGTCGTCCCCGAGCCCGCCGGAGCCGTGCTGGTGCTGTGTGGCGGCCTGTTTCTGCTGGGCGCGCGCAGACGCCGTTAGACTGCCGCGCATCACGAACTTTCATTTTGAATGGGGGGCACTTTGGCAGATTTGTGCGGCACGACAGTCTAAGTGGCACCCTGGCTTCCTACCCGCCACGGAATCTAGGTTAAAACGCTCATGGTGCATGGGACCGCAACGCGGTCCCGTCATGCAGCCCAAGGGTGCCGAGCCTTGGCGAGTGCTCCCTTGGGAATCGCGGCCCCAATTGGCCCTATCGTGTTCCCGGACCGCAACGCGGTCCCGTCACGGGCGCTGCAGTGGCGCAGGGACGTGCGGTGACGGAACCTCGTTGAGGTTCGTGCTCGGGCGCGGAGGGAGGTTGGCACGGCTCCCAGGAGAGCACTCGCCAAGGCTCGGCACTCCTGGGCTGCAAGACGAAAGCCCGTTGGGCTTTGGGGATTACGCGCGGCGTGCGGACCCTGAGGCAGGTTGTGATGATTCTGCCACGCAGTCCCTGCCATCATTTCGAGCGGGGGCTACTTTTGAAAGTTTGTGATGTGCGCCAGTCTAGACATGGCACAGCCGGTCTTGAACCACGGATTTCAAGACCAGCACGGATGCATGCCATGCTTTCAGTCTCAGGCATCCGTGAAAATCCGGTGCGATCTGTGACCCCTTGACCTCGTGCCGTTTGCCCATTCGTCATTCGTCATTCGTCATTCAATGTCGTTAAGTTAAGATTTTAAACGCGAATGGCCACGAATGACCGCGAATGCAGAGGAATTCTGAACTCTGAAATTCGTGAAAAATTCGCGG
>CAINGK010000061.1 GCA_903848465.1 uncultured Verrucomicrobiota bacterium | reverse complement strand
TCCCTCCTGCGCCTCGTCTCCGCCCTGCTCTGCGAGCAAAGCGATGAGTGGAGCACCGGCAAAATTTACCTCAACATGAACTCCGCTGAACCATCCCAAACCTGATCGCCACTTTTACAGAATAAAATTTGCGCCGCCATGCAACACTTCCAGATCATCTGGAGGCATACGGTCCACTTCCTCATGCAGAAGCGGACGCAGATCTAAAGGGTATGGCATGGCCAAAAAATAAGCTGAAGCACCCTACCGGTCAAGAACGCAGGTTCCCCACCAAACGCAGTCCGTGCAAGGTCAAATCGGGGTCCGTTATGATGTCTTCGCCCATGCCGGAGATGATCCACTCCGCGTCCCCACCCGTGGCGACGATGCGGATGCCCTGCCCGCCGAGCTCTTGCTTCAGCGCTTCCAGGATGCCCTCCACCATGCCACGATAACCGATGGCGGCTCCGGCGAGGATGGCTTCCTCGGTGGACTGGCCGATGGCAGTGGCGGGCTCGCGCAGATCGACCCGAGGCAGCAGGGCGGTGCGTTCGTGCAGGTAATCGGTCATCAGGCGCAAGCCCGGCGCGATCACGCCGCCGATGTAGCACTTGTCGGCAGAGAGGATGTCGAAGGTCACAGCGGTGCCGAAGTCGATCACGATGCCGGGCGCGCCGTGCATGTGCGCCAGCGCGACGGCGTTTGCCAGGCGGTCTGGGCCGATGCTCTCGGGCTTCGGGTAACGAATGCCAATGCCCAAGGGTGTGTCATGCCGCAGTTCGATGAGCTGGTGGCCAAACACCTCGTGAAACGCGGGCAGCACCTTTGGCACGACTGTGCAAATCACGGCGCTTTCAAACTGCCAGCCAAGCACCACCTCACGCACGGCATCCGGCGAAAGTTCACGCGTGGCATACTCACGGCGTTCGAGGATGGCCTCGCTGGAAGCGAGGCCGAATTTGGTACGGCCGTTGCCGACATCGATGAGCAACTGCATCCGGCTCATGGCTTGGCGGGGTCCGCAGCTTTTTTGGATTCTTCCTTCTGCGGTTCGCCAAAGGTGCGGACTTCGATCATGCCGTCCGGGGGCGTTTTCTTGTCCGGTTCGGTCGCCGTGGGTTTCACGGGAGCCGTTGTGGCCGCTGCTCCAGCCGGCTCCTCGACCGGCAGGGCTTTGGGCGGATCTTTGACAAAATGCACGCAGGGGTAGAGCATGTTGTAGTTGTGACGGAGGGCGGCAGGAAAGGCCACACGCCCCGGCTCAGTGACGTTTTCACGCAGGATTTTGCCCGCCAGACTGGCAAAGACGTCGCTGCCGAGCTTAGCCGCCTGCGCACCGGTGCCGCCAACCACCTGGCCGACGGCACTCGCCGCCGATTTGCCACCGCTGCGAAACATGTCGCTGCTGATGCGGCGCGCTTGGATGGAAATGTAGGCCTGCGCGGAGAGCAGCGTGCCGTCCGGGCTGAAATTCATCTCCAGGCTGGCGTGGTCATCGGACGAGAACATGCCGCGAATGTGGTCCACCCGCATGGAGATGAAAATGCCGCCGTCAGGAGAGCGCGAAATCTCGGGCTTGTAGCTGCGGTATTCACTTTCGGAGAATTTGTACTCAGCCGCCTTGCCTTTTTCCTTGTTCCAGCCGCCGAGGCTTTTACCCAATTCTTCCATGTCCAGTTCCACGCCTGCATAGGCGGAACTGGTGGCGAGAATGAGCAGGGCAAGGGGGCGGAGGTTCATGACACCGCAGAGTGACGCAAGAAACGTTTTTTTCAACTTCGGGGTAGCGCTCGTGCCGCAGAGCTTGCGTCCTCACGTCAGCCGCCCAGTGATATACGCCTCGGTCTGCGGATCGCGCGGGTGATGGAAGATGTTCATCGTGTCGTCTTCCTCGATCAGTCGGCCTTTGTAGAAAAAGGCGGTGCGGTCGGCGATGCGCTTGGCCTGCTCCATGTTGTGCGTGACGATGACAAAGGTGTACTGCCCACGCAGTTGATGGATCAGTTCTTCAATGCGCGCGGTGGCGATGGGGTCGAGCGCGGCGCAGGGCTCGTCCATCAGCAGAATGCGCGGCTGCAAGGCGATGGCACGGGCGATGCACAAACGTTGCTGCTGACCGCCGGAAAGCCCGGTGGCCACTTCGTGGAGGCGGTCCTTCACTTCATCCCACAGGGCGGCGGAGCGCAGGCTGCGCTCAGCGGCTTCTTCCAAATCGTGGCGGTCTTTGATGCCGGCCACACGCAGGCCATAGACGGCGTTTTCAAAAATGGAACGCGGGAAGGGATTGTACTTCTGGAAGACCATGCCCACGTTGCGGCGCAGGCTGATCACATCGACATCCGGTGCATAGAGATCAATGCCGTCGATTTTGATCTTGCCACTGACAACGCGGGCGGAGTCCACGAGATCGTTGATGCGATTGATGGAACGCAACAAGGTGCTCTTGCCGCAGCCGGAGGGGCCGATGAGGGCCGTCACATCCTCGCTGCTCATGTTCAAATCCACGTCAAACAGCACCTGGTTGTCGCCATAGGCATAGTTAAACTTCTCCACCTGGATGAGCGGCTCTGTGACGGTGGGAACTGGAGTTTCGGCGGCCATTTTTAACTGAAAGTGCCGCGCAGGTAAGCCTCGGTGAGCTTCTCGCGCGGATTGGTGAAGAGCTCCTCCGTGGGTGCGAACTCCACCAGTTTACCGAGGTGGAGGAAGGCGGTGTAGTCCGAGACGCGCACGGCCTGCTGCATGTTATGGGTGACGATGACCACGGTGAATTCGTGAGCAAGCTGGTGCATCAGCTCTTCGATTTTGAGTGTCGAAATGGGATCAAGCGCCGAGCAGGGTTCGTCCATCAGCAGCACGTCCGGCACGGTGGCAATGGCGCGGGCGATGCAGAGACGCTGCTGCTGGCCGCCGGAGAGGGCGAGAGCGTTCGCATTGAGGCGGTCCTTGAGTTCTTCCCACAGCGCGGCGTGGGTCAGTGAGCGTTCGACGGCTTCATCGAGCACGCTTTTGTTTTTCTCGCCGTGAATGCGCAGACCGTAGGCCACGTTTTCGTAGATGCTCTTGGGGAAGGGATTCGACTTCTGGAACACCATGCCGACCTGCTTGCGCAACTGCGTGAGATCGACGTCGGCATCGTGGATGTTCTTGCCTTTGACGAGCACTTCACCCTTGGTCACGCGGGCGCTGAGCACGCGGTCATTCATGCGGTTGATGCAGCGCAGCAGCGTGCTTTTGCCACAGCCTGAGGGACCGATGAGCGCGGTCACGCGGTGGTATTCGACCTTCAAATTGATGTCGAACAAGGCCTTGCTGGTACCGTAGCAGAAATCCATGTCGCGCACCTGGACAACCGGTGGCGGGATGGATTCGGGATTGGTGGCAGGGGTCATGAAAGGAGGCGTCAATTACCAGCGATACTTGGCGCGCAGCCGTTTGCGCAGCAGCACGGAGCTGGCGGCGAGCGAGGCGACCAGCACGAGGAACACGAACACAGACCCGTACTGCGCACGCTCGGCGTACTCGTTTTGCGGGATCTTAGCGGCGAGGGTGTAGATGTGGTAAGGCAGGGCCTGGACGGACTCGGTGAAGATGCCGAGGAAGCGTGACACGCTCTGCTCCCAGTGGGCGAAGATGGACGCATCGGCAGGCAGCGGCGGCAGGTCCTTCTGCCAAGGCAGCTTGTCTTTGAAGGCCAGCGCGGCGGTGAACATGATCGGGGCCGTTTCACCGGCGGCACGGGCGATGCCGAGAATGCTGGAGGTCAGAATGCCAGGCGTGGCAAAGGGCAGCACGCTGTAGCGAATGGTCTGCCAGCGCGTGGCTCCGAGCGCCATGCTCGTCTCCCGAAACCCCTGCGGCACCGCCTGCAGGCACTGCTCACTGGCGGTGATGATGACGGGCAGGATGACGAAGGCGAGAGTGAAACCGCCGGACAACACACAGGTGTCCCAGCCTTCGAAGCTGAGCGTGGTGAAGCCCAGCGGGATGGCAAACACGGAGCGTTCTGCTGGCATGGCGACAAATCTTGGTGCAGTCAATACGAAGGCCCCCAGGCCAAACAGGCCGAACACGACCGAGGGAACACCCGCGAGATTCAAGATCGCCAGCCGCACCATTTCGAGGAACTTGCCGTGCTTGGCATACTCACTGAGATAGATAGCACAGGCGACACCAAGGAAGAGCGCGACTCCCACGCTGACCACCACGAGCAAGGCCGTGCCGACAATCGGCCCCAGAATGCCGCCGCCGGAGTAGGAGATGGTTTTTTCCGCGCGGAAGTTGTCGCCCAGTTTCTTTTTGACCGCGTCAGCACCATTCACATCGGTTTCAATGTGATTGCCCTGCTGGTCTTCGATGACGTGCAGTGTGGCGGGCAGTTCGGTAAGGAACTGGGTGTTCACAAACGGCCACTGCGAACGGAATACGACCGGCGCGCCTTTGACGAAAATGTGCAGCATGATCGCCACCGTGGTGAGAACCACGATGTAGCTACCGACACGCAAAGCCCAGCGCGCGGCGGTCTCGCGCTGCTGGATGCCGGAGTTGTCGCCAGCGAAGGGGTTGTCGTTGGTGGGAACGGAATTCATGCCTTGTGGGGTTCAAAGCGGCGGGCCACGGCGCGGGCGCACCAGTTGACCAGCAGCGAGATGGCAAACAGCACAATGCCGACCATGAACAGCGCCTGCCAATGCGAGCTGCCGCGTGACACTTCGCCAAGCTCCTGCGCGATGATGCCGGTCAGGGTATGGGCTGGATGGAAAATGACCCCAAGGCCAGAGCCGAAATCGGGAATGGCGATGCGGTTGCCAGCGACGAGCAGCACCACCATCGTCTCACCGACCACACGACCGAGCCCCAGCAGGATGGCCGAAAGAATGCCGGAGATGCCCGCCGGCACGATGACGCGAAAGACCGTCTGCAGCTTGGTGGCTCCGAGCGCGTCGGAGGCATCAATGTAGGCACGCGGGACGTTGTTCAGCGCATCTTCCGAGAGACTGAACATGGTGGGCACGGCCATGAAGGCGAGCAGGCAGCCCGCATTGAACATATTAAGCCGCTCCTGGATCGGGAAGCCGGGCACCCATTGCAGCCAGCTGCATTCACTGACGTCTTTGATCAGATTGCCCACCAGCGAGATGCCAATGAAACCCAGCACGACTGAAGGAATGGCCTGAATGAACTCAATCACCGGCTTGATGATTTCCTTCTCCCGCTCGCTGGCAAACTGGTTCGTGTAAATGGCGGCCACGACGCTGACCGGAGTGGCGATCACAATGGCAATGGCGGCAATGACCAGCGAGCCAGCCAGCAACGGAACAAAGCCAAAGAAGTCCTGCCAGGAACTGTTCGTGATCCACTGAGTACCGAAGAAGAAAGCGCCGATGACGCTGAAAATAGAAACCGGCTTGTCCCAGCGCCAGCTATCGAGCGTGGCGGCGGCGGCCCGCATTTCACGGGCATGCACCGGGATGCCCTCGCGCACTTCGTTGACCAGTGAGCGAGCGGCACCAGTCCCTGCGTCTTTGGGCAGCACGGCAGCAGCCTTTTCAATGACCACGGCGTATTTTTCGACCTGTTCACGTAGCTCGGCGGTGCGCCCGGTGATTTCCTTGATGCTCTCCTCCAGATTGACGGCTTCGGAGACGGATTCCGCCGCCTCCTTGGTCAGGCTGGCTTTTTCTTTGGCGTCAGTTTCGGTGGCGGCGGCTTCGAGGAGCCTTTGGCGGTTGGTTTCGAGCACGGCAAACTCAACGGCCTTCTCCTTGGTCTCCAGAGCCTTCGCTTTGATTTGGTCCACCACTTCCTGAAGCGGCTCTGTGGCTTCTTCAAATTCCTCCTGGGCTTGAACCAGTGGGGCAAATTTAGCGCGTGCTTCGCGGTCTTTGGCGGTGAATTCCGCCACGAGCGTCTGTAGCAGGGGTGGCAGATCGGCGGCTTCGGGAGTGAGTGCGGCGAATTCACGCTGCAACTGCTCGCGCTCTGCTGTGTTGAAAAATGCGGGATAACTCAGTGCTTTTGCGGCGTTAGCAGACGCTTCCCGCAACTCACGGCGCATAACCTCGATCTGCTCCGGTGCCGGAGGCGTCTTTTCGAGCGCTTGCGTGAGTGATTCGCGCGGACGGGCGGTTTTGTCCTCCACCTGCCGTTTGAGTAAAAAGGCGGCGTCACGCCGATCTCGTGCCGACTTGCTCAGGGTTTCCAATGAAGCGCTGACCGCCTGGCGCAGGCTGCTGGAAAGCGCCTGATTGCGCTGCAAAGGCTGGTCAATGATGTCACAAAACTCCAACCCTGCACGGCGATAGGTTTGCAGCTCGCGCTGGTAGGTAGGCAGAAAGTCGATGCCCTCACGCAGCAGGAACACCATGATGAGCACCAGCACGATGATGGCCACGCTGGCATTGCTCCCGAAGAAATACTTGATCAGCGTCTGGGGGTCGAACCCGAGGATCGTACGCTTGCGACTCCTGAGCAGCACGCTGCGTAGCGGCGGTCTGCTGGGCGGCGGAGAGCTATTCATGCGGCGGGAGTCTTGTGGCACCGGAGATCAAAAAAATCCGGCGGTCGAGAGCATGTCTCTTCCGCCGGACTGATGAACCGGTCAACCAACAGTTATTTTGCAATGCTGAGAGGAACGAAGCCCGCCTTGCTGACGATGGAGTCGCCCGCTGCGCTGAGGCAAAAATCAATGAAGGCCTTGGTGGTGCCAGTGGGTTCGCCGTTGGTGTAGAGGAAAGTCGGGCGGGACAGAGGGTAGGACTTCACTGCGGCGGGGTTGGGTGAGGAGCCTGCGATAGAGACAATCTTGATGCCCTTGGCACCTGCATAGGCGTAGCCGACATAGCCGATGCCGTTCGGATTGGAGCCGACTTCAGCGGCGATCTGCTCGTTGCCAGCCATTTTCTGGCTGTTTTTGCCGTACTCGCGACCTTTCATGGCCAGACCGATGAAGTCTTTGTAGGTGCCTGAAGAGGTATTGCGGGTGTAGAGCGAGATCGGGCCAGGGGTGCCGCCGACTTCGCTCCAGTCCTTGATGTCGCCAGCAAAGATCTGCAGAAGCTGCTTCTTGGAGAGATCGGAGATGGGATTGTTCTTGTTCACCACGACCGTGATCATGTCCCAGGCGACCTCGAATTCGGTAAGGGAGACCCCTTTGCTGCGGCAGAGGGTGCGCTCGTCTGCCTTGACCTTGCGGCTGGACATGCCGATTTCAGCGGTGCCTGAAGCGAGATTGGTGAAGGCGGTGGAGGAGCCTTCCGCAGCGATGTCAAAGCTGACTTTGCCGCCCTGCTTCTTGAAGCTTTCAGCCAACTGCGGCACGAGCTTGGCCCCAAGGGTGTCGGAACCACGGATGCGCAGGGTGGTCTGAGCCTGAAGCGAAAGAGCTGCGGCAAAGGTGGTGACAAGGGAGAGGAAGGCGATCTTCATGAGTGGTTTAGGATAGGATGGGGCGATTGGCTTGTCTGCCGCCACTTGCGGGCGACGAGGCGGATATTGGAGGAAGGGAGCAGGTGGTCAAAATGCAGACTGTGACGAAAGTGTCACAAACAGAATATCCAGGCCGCAGCCTGTCCTTCAAGCGTCTTCTCCATTGTAAATAACTCTTGTTTGTGACGAAAGCGTCACATTAAGAATCTGGAAGGGGTGACGAGTTACGGTCATGTGACATTTCTTCCTGGGCGGTCCCACCGCCGGGGGAGCTTTTACAACTCACCTGAACACCTCATACATGCGCTTCAAACATTCCCGCATCTCCCGTGTACTGGCTGCTCTCGCTGCCATCGCCGTCGCTTTGCCGCCATCCTTGCCAGTGACCGCTGGTCCGGCAATGGAAAAGCTGTTTTTCATCATGAAAGCCAAGGGCACCCTCAGCCAGGAGGAGTATGACACGCTGGTGGCTGCCTCCCGCGAAGAGGACAAGGAGCGGGAAAAGGCTGTGGCGGTCGTACCGACACCGGCAGCACCGGCCCCTGCTGCCGCCCCGACAGCCAGCACCTCCGCCCTGGAAAAGCGCCTGGCTCAAACCGAAAGCAAGGTGGGCCATCTGGAGAACGCCCTCAAGCCTACCGGCGGCGATCCTTCGCTGGAAAAGCGCCTGTCCCAGACGGAAAGCAAGGTGGGCAGTCTCGAAAGCGTCATTACCACCACCCGTGGTCAGGTGGAGGAAATCTCCAAAATCACGGACAACACCTCCCCTTCCACGATGTCGAAGGGCGAACTCGACTCCCTGCTGGCGGACAAATGGTATGAACGCCTCAAGCTCAAAGGCTACCTGCAGGTGCGCAGCGAATCCATTTTGCACGACACCGGTGGTTTGGCAGTGGAGAACGATCCGTTCGCCAATCATACATCCAGCATCGGCATCCGGCGCGGACGGGTCGCCTACAGCGGCGATCTGACCAGCCACCTCTATGTGTATGCGCAGATGGATTTTTTCGGCACGGTCAGCGCCACCAACGGCACCAACTATGTGGTCCAGGCCCGCGACTACTACGCTGACATCTCGCTGGACCCCGCCCGCGAACACCGTTTCCGCTTGGGGCTTTCCAAGATTCCCTTTGGTTTTGCCACCATGCAGTCCTCCCAGAACCGTCTGGCGCTGGAGCGCCCCGAAGCCATCGACACGGCGGTGGAAAACCAGCGTGACTTTGGTGCCTATTACATGTGGGCACCGTATGCGATCCGCGAACGCTTCAAGGACCTGGTGAAAATGGGCCTGCGCGGTTCAGGAGACTACGGCGTCGTGGCCCTGGGAACCTATGCGGGGAACGGCATCAACCGTCCTGACAATAACGGCGAGATGCACTACCTGGGCCGTGTCACCTACCCGTTTGAGTTTTCCAACGGGCAGTTCCTTGAGCTTGGTGTGCAGGGCTACTGGGGGCGTTTCCTGCCCACGACTGCTGCCATTGCAGGCGTAGGCACCCCCACCGTGGCAAACAGCCATGGTATCACGGATTCACGCGTGGCGGTGTCCGGCATCCTCTTTCCCCAGCCCTTCGGGATTGAAACTGAATGGAACTGGGGCCGCGGGCCGGTGCTGTCCAGAGACATGCACACCATTGCAGCAGGCAATCTCAGCGGCGGCTACATTCAGCCAGCCTACCGCCATGTTTTTGCCAATCAGAAGGAGCTCATTCCGTTTGTGCGTTGGCAGACGTACAATGGCGGCCGCAAATTCGCCAATAACGCCCCGGTGGATAAGGTGAACGAGATTGGCTTCGGCTTCCGCTACATTCCCTATCCTGAGCTGGAGCTCACCGCGATGTTCATGCACGGCAACCGCACCAATACGAACGTGGCTCCCTACACCAATACGAGCTACGACTACCTCGGCATCCAGGCCCAGGTCAATTTCTAAGCCCCTATTTTGGTCAAGGTTGAGTGGGTGGCCGGACGCATCAGGTGTGCGTCCGGCCTCTTCGTTTTCCGGCGGGCCGGATGCAGGGTTGCTTTGTCCCGAGTCTTCCCTTAGTTTCACCTTTGCTTAAAATTCAGCGGCCCCATGGAAACCACCCTCCAGCAGATTTTGTATGTCGCGGCGGCCATCGTCTTTGCCGTCGCGTGCAAGTCCTTTGACAACCGCTTCATCCAGAAGCTGGGCTGGCTGGCGCTGCTGGGGGCCTCATATCTCAGCGGCTTATTCCTGACCGACACGCACATCGGCGGTGCCATCTTTGTCGGTGCCTGGTTCATGCTGCCGTGGATGGAAATCGTCTTCCGCGTGCGGCGGCTGCGCTTCCCGATCAAAAGTGAGGTCAAACACCGCTTCCCCCCCTCCCGTGAGGTCTTCCCCGAACTTTCCGACCTCAGCGGCGAGGCGGATGATGACGGCTTCGTCGAAGTCGGCGACACCGGCTGGCAGTTCAGTCAGACCGATTACTTCATGCGGCTGTTCTACCATGCCGAAAAACGCACGCAGGCGGCCATCGCGCTGGTGCAGCAGGGCGATTTTGGCTTTCCCTACGTCAGCCTCACTTCGCGTACTGCCGGCGGCATCATCTTCACCACGACGAACTACCCCTTCGCCGCCACGATGAAGCACTCGCCCAAGCAGCGCCTGAACCGTTTCACCCATGCAGGTTCGTTCACCGATCTGCTGGAACGCCACGAACTCTTCCTGCAAAACGAAGGCGTCCAGCTTGAAGACCTGGTGCTGCAGGACACCGAGTACCTCCACGCCTACATCGAGCGCGACATGAGCGTGCAGATCGACCACAACATCAACGCTGGCGTCATCGAGCCCACCGGCAACGGCGAATTCCGCTATTCCTGGCGCGGCTGCATCTTCCTCTACTGGCAGGTCGTGAAAGACATGCTGCGGGTGTAGTCAGGGGCGGGTGATCCACTAAGCCGTAACTATCCAGTTGAAGTCTTTGCACGAGGCAGGCTCAAACTCACCAGATGGTGAGGCTCGCGGTAGGACGCCCTGCGCTAAACGCGAGCGCGGAGCGTCTTGGAGTGCGTGCGGCAAGCCTAGGCGCGACGCCGCTTTCACAGGCTGGACGGTGGGCTGGGGTCAAAGAGCATTCTACACCACGCGAAAGCGTTGCTGCTTTCGCAGGCCGCATAGATTACTGTGGACGAACAACACTCTGGCCCCCAGCGACAGCGGTGCCGACGATGCAGGCTTGCGCCGTGCATCTCTGTCACCGCACTCCAAGACGCTGTCGCGCTCTTTTGCTCCCTACTGCATGGTTACGGCCAAGTCTCAAGGCCGCCCAGGGTGCGAAGGATTGCGAGCGGATTCTCCGGCTGCGCGATGAGCAGCCTCGGCAGCGGTGCGATTGGCTTCTTCCTGTGCACGATGCGCCTGCTCTTCGGCCTGGCGCTGGGCTTGTTCCTGCGCACGGCGGCTAGTCTCTTCCGCCTGCCGCCGGGCCATTTCTTGAGCCTGGCGCTCTGTTTCATGCTGGGCGCGCATCTGCTGCTCCTCAGCGGCCCGGCGAGTCTGCTCCTGGACGCGCTGCATTTCGGTCTCCTGCTGACGGCGTGCCGACTCCTCGGCCTGGCGCTTTGCCATCTCCTGGGTGCGTTGTGCCGCTTCATGTTGAGCTCGGGTGTGCTCCTCGGCTTGACGCTGGGCCATCTCCTGCATGCGGCGTTCCGTTTCATGCTTGATCCGCAGTTGCTCCTCCCCTGCACGGCGAGTGGTTTCTTCCTGTTGCTGCTGCATGGCGAGGGACTCGGCCTGTCGGCGTGCTCTTTCATTCTCGGCGGCGGCGGTTTGCTCGGCAGCCATGCGCTGCCGCAGCGCGGCCTGGGCCTCCTGCTGCTGCACCACAGCGGCTTGCTCGGTGGCGCGTTTCTCGACCAGGAGACGTTCCTGCATTTCCTGCTGTTGACGCTGCTGCAGCGCAGCGGCCTGGGCCTGCTCTGCGGCAGCACGCATGCGTGCTTGTTCGGCGGCAGCGTTGGCATTCCCCTGCTCGCGAATCTCCGTGGCAACGTGCTGCGGCGCGCTGACAACTTCGCTCACTCGGGCTGGCCGTTGAATGTGCTCTTTGATCTCGGGGCGTATCACGCGGACGCCGGGCGCGATGGCTGGCAGCTCGACCATGGCCACGGGTGCGCCAGCCATGGTGCGTTCGTGCGGACGCCGCTGCACCGGCAACTGCCCGGCAGGCAGCGTTTGCACCGGGCGCTGAGGCACTGCTAAACCGCAGACCTGCTCCATCTGGGCGCGGGGTGGCCCGCCTTGCTGGACAAACGCATGCTGGTGACCACTGCGGGGCACGATCTGCGTCACATTCACGCTACACTGGAAGATCCTGTTCTGCTGGGCCACCGGAGCACAGACGTTGATGTAGCTCGGGCTCACAAACAGGTTCGTGTTGATGAAGACATAGCTGGCAGGGCCGAGGCCATAAATTGAATCGCAGTCACGATACACGCCGCTGCAAACACCCTGCTCCAGCGGCAGCGGTGCCCAGCCAACGCAATCGCTGCTTTGACGCCAGGCTACCCACGCCGGGGCCCATTCGCAGCCCGGCACCCAGACCCAGCCATAGCCCGCAAGATTCACCCAGCGGCCGTAGTGGTAGGTGGCCCAACCAAACGGCTCATTCGTTTGCCATGCCCAGCCAAACGATGACCAGACCCAGCAACCATCTAGATAGGGTCGCCAGCTTTCGATGCCACTGCTGGGCTGCCAGCAGTAGCCGTAGCCATTCACTTCAAACCAACTGCCGTAGGGTGCCAAACCCTCATAGAACATCGAGTAGTCGGTCTGGGCCTCAGGCGGTGGCGGTGCATTCGGCGCGGGTGTGGCGGCCATGCGTTCCGCGATAGCATCGCTCTCACGACGGGCGGTATCCGCCTGCGCCCGCAGCTCTTCATTCTGCTTGTTCAGGGCTTCCAACTTGCTTTGCAGCTCGGCATTTTCGCGATCCTTCAGGGACTGCTGCATCTCCGCCAGTTGCTTGTCCATCAAGGCCGTCTTCGTTTCAATCTCCAAAGCCTGGCGCTGCAAAGCATCATGGGCCTCAGCGAGTTGGTTACTCGCTTCCACCGCAGCGGGTGCGGCAGCGGCGGGCGGCTCGGGCTTGTCACAGCCTGAGAGCGAGAAGACGGCAGCAACGACACAGAGCGGACGAAAACGCGATTTCATAGACGTGGGATGTTGCTAAGACTCCCGCCGCCCGTGTTGTATTCAATGCCTCTGCTAACGCCGCCGCTTGACCACCTGCTGCGTCTGCCGCGTCTTCAGCATGAGATCGGCCTCCAGCACACCGCTGAAGTGCGTCAGCGGATAGATAATGCTGCGGCGGCCAATGATGCTGCCGGGGCTGATCACGCTATTGCAGCCGATCTCAGCGTAGTCGCCGACAATAGCCCCGAATTTTCGCAGGCTGGTGGGGATGACATCGGTGTCGGTCTTGACGGTGACTTCCAGGCGGTCCAGCCGCACATTGGAAAGGACCACGCCGGCGGCCAGATGCGCCTTGTGGCCGAGGATGGAGTCGCCCACGTAGTTGTAATGCGGGATCTCACAGCCATCGAACACCACGCAGTTCTTGAATTCGCAGGAGTTCCCGAGCACGCAGCCATCGCCAATGATCACGTTTTCGCGGATGTAACAACCCGCGCGGATCTGGCAGTTGCGGCCAATCCATGCTGGGCCTTTGATCACGGCACCGGGCTCAAGGGTCGTGCCTTCGTCGATGAACACATCCTCGCCGATGAACGCCCCCGGCGGCACCTGCACGCGAATTTCGCGCTGCAGCCGGAAGTCCAGATAGGATTCGATCCGCGTCAATGCCGTCCACACGGGCGAGTCATCCGGAAACAGGATGCCATGCTTCGTGTGGGTGAGGTCGAGGTAGTCGCGAGCGGGGAACATGAAAATATCAGAGTCTTTACGTCTTGCAGAAGAGCGGTGTCATTCTTCGGGGTGCAATTCAAGCCAAACCCCATAAATGCACAATGCCAAAAGCGCCAGCAAGGCGATCAGCCAGAACTGCATGGCTAGAGTGGTTGCAGTGAAAAGATGCTCGCACTGCGTGCAGATAAAACGTTTAGGTTTTGCCAGCGACCAGAGAAGACTGAAAACAAAACCGCCCAGCAGATAGAAAAAAGTATTTCCGCCATCAAACTTCGGACCGAGAGCCGTTGCTCTGCGATGATCCTTACGGCACCCGCATTGCGGACAGCAAGTTTCGTGAAGCGAAGCCATGACAGTAGTTAGACCGTCATGATCTCTTTCTCTTTCGACACCACATGCTGGTCGATTTCAGCGATCTTCTTGTCGGTCATGACCTGAATTTCTTTCTCCATGCGATGGAGATCATCCTCGGTGATGTGGCCGTCTTTTTCGCCTTTCTTGATGGTTTCCAGCGCATCGCGGCGGGCGGAGCGCACCCGCACACGGGCGTCTTCGCCGAGGGTCTTGCACATCTTCACCATCTGCTCGCGGCGCTCGGTGGAAAGAGAGGGAATGGGCAGACGAATCACCTTACCTTCAATGCTGCCGTTCAGGCCGAGGCGTGATTCGCGGATCGCGCGGTCAATGTCTTGCAGCGTGGAGGAATCAAACGGCTCGATGCGGATCAGCCGTGCATCTGGCGTGGTGATCATGGCCAACTGCTTCAGCTTCATGTGGCTGCCGTAGCTCATCACATGAATGTCCATGTTTTCGACCAAAGTCGGCGAAGCCTTGCCAGTGCGTACGGTGGCAAATTCATGAATGGCGTGTTCCACCGCCTTCGTCATGGCCTCATCGGCCTCCATCATTGTCAATTCAGGGTCCATATCAGTATCGGGTTGGAAGTTGGATCAGCCTTTCGCATCGACCATCGTACCAATGTATTCGCCGATGAGCGCGCGGCGGATGTTGTCAGGTTCATTCATGCTGAAAACGCCGATGGGCATGTTGTTCTCCATGCAGAGCGAAAATGCGGTCGAGTCCATCACCTTGAGCTGGCGCGTCAGGCACTCGTGAAAGCTGACGCGGTCAAACTTGACCGCGTTGGGGTTTTTGTTGGGATCGGAATCGTAGATGCCATCGACCTTGGTGGCCTTGAGCACGATCTCGGCATTGATCTCGCTGGCACGCAGCGCTGCGGTGGTGTCGGTGGAGAAAAATGGATTGCCCGTGCCGGCGGCGAAGATGACCACGCGGCCCAGTTCCAGATGGCGCATGGCTTTGCGGCGCACAAAGGGCTCGGCCACGTTGTCCATCTTGATGGCGCTCTGCACCCGCGTCGGCACATCCATCGCTTCCAGCATGCTCTGCACCGCGAGCGAATTCATCACCGTGGCCAGCATGCCCATGTAATCCGCCGTGGCGCGCTCCATGCCTTTGTTGCTGGCGGTGATGCCGCGCCAGAAGTTGCCGCCACCCACGACGAGGGCGATTTCGAGGCCGGTCTGGTGCGCTGCTTTGATCTGCGCCGCCATGTCTTCGACGATGGGCGGGGAGATGTTGTCCGTGCTGCCGGGTTCTCTCAGCGCTTCACCGCTGAGTTTGAGCAGAACGCGACGGAATTTTCGAGGAGCGGTGGAGTCAGGCATGAAAGATCAGATTTAACTCATAAAGCATGCGCGCAGGGGCCTTGCAAAGCTAAA
Source organism: uncultured Verrucomicrobiota bacterium (assembly GCA_903848465.1). Lineage (GTDB taxonomy): Bacteria > Verrucomicrobiota > Verrucomicrobiia > Verrucomicrobiales > Verrucomicrobiaceae > Prosthecobacter. The sequence goes on along the minus strand of CAINGK010000061.1, from coordinate 4,567 downwards.
TCTGCATGTCACACATCACCTCATGAAAGACGACCCAACCCTCCCTGCCGACGCCCGCTTCGAAACGCGTGCCATTCATGTGGGCCAGGACTACCGCAGCGAGACCGGTGCCGTGATCCCGCCGATCTACATGACCTCGACCTTCGAAACCGGAAATCCCACCGGCTTTGACTACACGCGCTCCGGCAATCCGAACTTCCGCAACCTACAGACCACGCTCGCCAGCCTGGAAAATGCGAAACACAGCACCGTCTTCGCCAGCGGCCTCAGCGCCATCTCCGCCATCCTGTTTTCCCTCAAGACCGGCGACACCATCCTCTCCGAGCAGCAGATTTACGGTTGCACCTACCGCATCTTTGAAAAGGTGCTGAAGCGTTTCGGCGTCAAAATCAAATACGCCAATCTCGCCAATCCGGAGAACTACGATCTCATCACGCGGCTCAAGCCAGCGCTGGTGTGGCTGGAATCGCCCACCAACCCCCTGCTGAAAATCCTCGACATCAAGACCATCAGCGAAGCCGCGCACAAGGTGGGCAGCATCGTGGCCGTGGACAACACCTTCGCCTCCAGTCTGCTACAGCAGCCGCTGGACCTCGGTGCCGATCTTTCCCTCCTCAGCACCACCAAATACACCAATGGCCACAGCGACAGCCTCGGCGGTGCCGTCTGCACCAATTTGGACGAGTGGCAGGAGAAGATGATCTTTGCGCAGAAAGCCATCGGCCTGCAGCCGAGTCCGTTCGATGCCTGGCTGATCTCTCGGGGTGCCAAAACTGAAGCCGTGCGCATGGAACGCCACTGCTCCAACGCCCTCGAACTGGCCCAGCGTCTGGAAGGGCGCAAAGGCGTGAAGAGCGTCAAATACCCCTTCCTGAAAAGCCACCCGCAGTACAAGCTGGCCAAGAAGCAGATGACCGCCGGCGGTGGCATGCTGCTGGCCGATTTCGGTCTCAGCTACGCCGACACCCTGGCCTTCATCCGCCGCTTGCGCCTGTTTACTCAGGCGGAAAGTCTCGGCGGTATCGAAAGCCTCGTGGCCCATCCCGCCAGCATGACCCACGCCTCCATCCCCAAAGACGCCCGCGAAGCCGCTGGCGTCACCGACGGCCTCGTGCGCTTTTCAGTGGGCATCGAGCACGTGGAGGACCTGTGGAAGGACATTGATGCGGCGCTGAAGAAGAAGTGAACGCAGCCGTTCTCGCCTGAAAAAATGGTGGCTGCAGCGGCTGCTTCTCAAGCCGTTCCGTATTCTCGTTGCTTCACGCCGCTGTGTGAAGAAAAATGCCCTCCCCAAAAATGACCGACCTGTTCACCCATCCCCTCTGCAATGCTGAAGACCTCGGCAAGGCCATCCCTGACCACGACCTCGGCGTGTCCGTGTGCCTGCCGTTGTGGGAGCATGTGATCGGCTATGAGGAAGGGGATCAGAATGTGGTCTCGAAGTTCAAATCTGGCTACCCACGCTTCTGCTGCCCTCCGGCCATCTCCCGGCTGTTTGCTGCGGCGGAAAAGGAGTTCGCCTCCGCTGGCGAACGCTGCCTGGTGTTTCCCCGCGTCGTGCATGCGGAGCGCTGCGTGAAGTTCATCGGGACGGGGCGCGCGGTCGAATGGACGGCGCATCAGCTCGGCGTCGCAGTATTCCCAGCAGACAGCTACGTGAAGGCCCGCAAGTTCTGGCGCTTCTGCGGCGAATGCGTGAGCACCCGTCAGGCCTGTGATGCTCTGGATGAGCACAAGAGCGACGCCACCTCCGAAGACGGCAAGGCCGCGAACCGCACCATCCGCGAACGCATCGCGCAACTCGCCGGTCAGCAACCGGAAGACGTCTTTCTCTTCCCGTCCGGCATGGCGGCAAATTTTGCGGTGCATCGCATGCTCACGCAGCTGTTTCCCGATCGCAAAACAGTGCAGCTCGACTTCCCGTATGTGGATGTGCTGAAGCTACAGCAGTTTTTCGGCACCGGCGTGCATTTCATGCCGCTGATCAAGGACAACGAGTATGACGATCTGAGCACGCTGCTGCAAAGCGAGCCGCTCGCGGGCATCTTCTGCGAAGCGCCGAGCAATCCCCTGCTCCGCTGCGTCGATTTCGAGCGCCTGCTGGCGATCCGTGCTACAGCGCAACCGGGAGTGCCGATCATCATTGATGACACCATCTCCACCGTCGCGCATGTGGATGCCCATCGCGTGGCCGATGTCGTGACGACGAGCCTCACGAAGAGTTTTTCCGGCGTGGGCGATGTCCTGGCTGGCAGCGTGGTGCTGAACCGCCAGTCACCGCATCACGCGGCATTCTCCGCCTTCCTCACAGCGCATGCCGATCACGAACTCTGGCGTGGAGATGCTGTGGCACTGGAACTCAACAGCCGCGACTTCGCGCAGCGCGCTGCCAAGATGAGCCACAATGCGCAGGCCTTGGTAAATCATCTGTTCACTCACCCGAAAGTGGACCGTGTCTGGCATGCGAGCAGCGAAGGCGGACGCGGCTACGAATTCATCCGCCGCGACCACGGCGGCTACGGCTGCCTGTTCTCCTTCACGCTTAAAAACCCTGAGCAAACCAGCCCCAAAGTCTTCGACGCCCTGCGCGTCTGCAAAGGCCCGAGCCTCGGCACCAACTTCACGCTCGCCTGCCCTTACACCCTGCTCGCGCATTACGATGAACTCGACTGGGCCGCGAGCTGCGGTGTCAGCCGCTGGCTCATCCGCGTGTCCGCTGGACTGGAAGACACGGCGGACTTGATCGCACGCTTTGACGAAGCGCTGGCCAAGGCCTGAGTTCAGCAGGAGCTACTTTAAGACGGCTTCAATCTGGCTCTCCGGCAGGCTCATAGGATGGCCTTCCCACACAACCTTGCCCTCTTTGTCGAGGACAATGGCATGGGGGATGCCTTTGATGCCAAAAGGCTTGCTGAATTTACCGTTGGAATCAAAGGCGACGTGATAGTTGATGGGCACGTCTTTGAGAAACTTGCTCACCGTTGGGCGATCTTCATTCGTCACACCGATGATCTCAAGCCCCTTGGCCTGGTACTTTTTGTAAACTTCATTGAGGTGCGGAATGCTGGCGCGGCAAGGCGGGCACCAAGTGGCCCAAAACTCCACAATGAGTGGTTTGCCCGCAAACGAAGGAGCCTTCTCCTTGAATTTAAGCCCGTCCACTTTCACCACTGATCCCACATTGTTGTTGGAAGCGGTGGCCAGCAGGTTCTGGATGGCAAACACGCTGCCCAGAAGCAGCACAAACCAGGTGAATTTCGTTTTCATGATGGCTCCATTAAATGAAGCCGGCTCTGATTTTGCAAACTAATTTCCCAGCCTCCGCCTGCAAATCATCTCCCACGCCGACTGCGCCACCAGTAGGCCAGGAAGTGCCCCAGCCCACTGAACTTGAACTGCGGATCGACCCAGCGCTCGATCACATAAAACGCGAAGTAATACGCGCGGCAGAAGCCCCACACGCACAGCACCAGCATCAACGCTGTACGCCAGCTCCAATTCTCCACCAGCAGGATCGCGGCGGACATGAGGCCGATAATTAGGAACAGACAGCCCTTGAGCCACATGGCGCGGGTGGATTGGAGGTCGCGCATAAAACGAGGATATTGAGTCATGGAGCAGCCGAAATCGAGGAGCAAACGGCGAAGAGAAGCAGGGCGAGGCGTTTCATGGGCGGGAGATAACGAAGTAGAAGTGGAGTTCTGGCAGAGGAGAGTTGAGGTTTGATGCATCCGGGATAGTCTGCGTCTGTGTTGGAATCTGCATCCCCATCGCGAACGCCTCTTGGTTTGCCCGAAGCCCTGTTTTGGGATTCGGACCCAAGCACGCTTGATCTCGATCGGCATGCGAAGGCCATCATCGCACGTGTGGTGGAGCGCGGAGGTTTGGAGGGGTGGCACAAGTTGCGTCGGCACTACGGTGATGACAAACTGAGGCAGGTGGTGACCAGTCTGCGCACGCTGGAGCCCAGGACCGTGAACTTTCTCTGCCTGATGCTGAACCTGAACAAGGAAAACTTCCGATGCTGCACTTCGAGACCCTTCCCGTCGGCACCTTGGATCTATTGAAGCGGCTCTCCACGCATCCGGCGCTCGACAAGTTTGCCTTGGTGGGCGGCACTGCGCTGGCGCTCCGGTTCGGTCATCGCCGTTCCATTGATTTCGACTTTTTTACTCCAGAGAGCTTCGATGTGGAGGAGCTGGCAGACAAGTTGAGCAAGGAGCTTCCGCACTTTGAGACGACCGGCATGAACAAGGGTGGTTTCAACGCCACCATCGGCAATCTCAAGGCGGATTTCGTGACCTACCGCTATCCGCTTTTGGCCCAACCTGAAACACAGGACGGCATCCGCATGTTTAGCCTCCAAGACATCATTGGCATGAAGCTGAGTGCCATCACCAATCGTGGTGCTCGCAAAGACTTCTATGATTTGCACGCGCTCATTCAGAACCTGGGAGTGGATGCACTGATCGACATCTACCGACAAAAGTATCGGGGGTGTAAAGTCTGTTCTGTAAAAGGCTTTAGCCTTGCAATGCACGCCCCATTGGGGGCTGCGGAGTGAGGC
>CAINGK010000060.1 GCA_903848465.1 uncultured Verrucomicrobiota bacterium | reverse complement strand
CTCTATCAACTCCCGCTCAGAGCGGCATGGCGCACATAATGGCCTCTGATGAACAAGATTCGGAAAGCCGGATGCGGGAAAACCGCACGTCCGGTTTGATGAGGGGCAGGAGAGCTTCGGCTCTCCTGCCTACTCTACTTAGACCGTATCTCATGCCCCCAGACGGGCGGGCTCCCGCCACACCCGTTCCTGCACATCGGCTTACGGCTTGAAAGCGCGGATCGCGAGGACCTTGATCTTGCGGGTGACGTGGGCGCTGTCGGTGGACAGCTCCAGTTCGTCGCCGACGGCTTTGCCGATGAGGGCTTTGGCGGATTCGGAGAGGTAGCTGATGATGTTCTTGTCCAGATCGCCATCCCAGGCTCCCAGGATGGTGAAGGTTTCCTGGGTGCCGGAGGCGAGGTCTTCGACATCGACGGCGGTGCCGATGCCGACTTTGTCCGTGGGCACATTGGCGAAGTCGGTGCCACGGGCGTTGCGGAGTTCGCGTTCCATCTTGCCCTGCATGCGCAGGAGGACGGACTGCTGGTCACGGGCGGCTTTGTAGCCACCGTTTTCGCGCAAGTCACCTTCGTCACGGGCGATCTGAATCTCCTTCTTGTTCTCGGGGATCTTGACGTTGACGAGGTCTTCGAGTTCCAGCTTCTTCTTCTCCAGGCTTTCCCAGGAGACGATGAGGGAGTCATCTTTGTGTGATCCGGCGTTTTCGTCCATCATGGCTTCCATCTCTGGGCGCACTTTGATGATGCGGGCCATGAGGGAGCGGCGGGTGAGTTCATCAAAGAGGGAGCCGTTGATCAGGCGCTTGGCCAGCAGGCGGACATCTTCGTCCTCGGCTTCGGCCACCATTTCGCCCAACAGGGTCTTGTCTTCGGAGAGCAGGTCTTGCAGACGTCCGGTGCGCTTGGGGCCGCCTTCCATGTGGTCACTTTCAATGACGCCGAGGATGGCATGGCCAAGGTCGATGTCGAAGACGGATTCAGCCAGGCCTTTGCGCTCGCGGGCCATCCAGATCAGCAGATCGGCGGAGAGCATGCGGTTGCGCAGGGATTTCTTCAAGGCTTCAGCCAGCACGTCGAGTTCGTCATTGGCATCCAGCACGGTGGCGATTTCAGCCACGGCGCGGCCACCGGTCTTGGTGAGGTGATGGAGGATTTCAGGCACCCAGACGCGGTTCGGGAAGGCTTCGGGGAAGGCACGGTAGATGCGGCCCAGCAGGCTCGCGGACAGGCCTTTGATGGAATCGGCCAGCACTTCCTTCGTCTCGCAGATGAGGTCGGAAATCTTCATGGAGCCCATCGGCGCGGTGGCGCTGAGGTTTTCGATGAGTTCGTCACGGGCGAGCAGGAGCTGCAGACACTCCTTGAGGTTGAGCTTCACGCTCTTGCGGGCGGAGTCGGAGATGTCCTGGAAGACGGGGATCAGTTCGGTCTTGGGATCGCTGAAGAGGTCGATGTCCTTCTGGATGCTGGCCAGGGTGGCGAGCTTGGTCTTCAAGTCGCGGGCAGCGAGGAAGGACTTCACCATCTGCGTGCCGGCGTTTTCCGCCTGATCACGCAGCACCAGCTTTTCGGAGCGCTTGGCAGGAACCACGACGTGGCGGTGCGTCTTGAGCGCACGCTTGGCGGCTTCCCACCACTTCTTGTAGTCGGCGTCCGCCACGATGCGGCCTTTGAGCAGCTTTTCGAGGTCGTCGAGATGCAGCGAATTGCCGCTGCTCTTGAGCGCGAGTTCCACCAGGGCAGGGGAATTGTTGGCGGCCAGTTCCTTGAGGGCGTCCAGATCGCCCAGACGGCGGGCGAGAATGTGGTCTGCGGCGATGATTTCGAGCGAGGTGATCGCAAAGGTGAGCTTGAGCGGATGTCCGGGCTTGCCTTCGAAGTCGATCAAGAGGCGGTCGCCCAGCAGATCCCATTCGGCGATTTTGCCAACGCCCCAGCTTTTGTGGAGACAGAATGTCCCGGGTTCGAGTTTGGAAAGTTTTTCGCCGTCAGCAGCAGGGAGCTTGCCTGCGGCCACAATGTTTTGCACCTCTGGATTCATGGGACGCTCAGAGTAAACAGACAGGATAATGTAGCAAAGGAAACCTGTAACGGATTCGACTCATTGCTGGGGAGGGGGCAGGAGATGAGACAACCGGACAATGAGACAATGAGACAATGAGACAATGAGACAATGAGACAACCGGGCGTGCATGCTCCTCGTCTGACTGTCTCCCCGTCTGATTGTCTCCCCGTCTGACTGTCTCCCCTGTCTTCCCCCTACCACGCCAGGCACCACAGCACTTTCAGGTAGCGGCTCTCCGGGCAGTTGGACATGACGGGGTGGTCCGCTCCAGCGCCCATGCGGTCGAGGATCTGCAGACGGCGCTTGTTGCGGTGGGCGGCGCGCATGACAATGTCCTCAAACTCAGCCACATCCAGCAGGCCGGAGCAGGAGCAGGTGACGAAGAGGCCACCGCGCTTCAGCAGGCCCAGCGCCACGGCGTTCATGTCGTAGTATTTGTTGCGGCCGAGCTGGCCTTCCTCGGGATCGCGAGAAAACACGAGCTTCGGCGGATCGAGCACCACGGCGTCCCAAAGGGCACCGTTTTGCTGCATCTGGCGGCCCCAGGTGAAGGTGTCGGCATGCACCCAGTCGATGCGGACTTGGTTCAAATCCGCGTTCTTTTTCGCCTGCGCGATGGCTTTTTCATCGAGATCCACTGCGGTCACGTCCTCGCAGCCGCCCAGCACACGGGCGCTGAGCGCAAAGCCGCCGGTGTAGCTGCACAGGTCCAGCACGCGCCGCCCTTTGGCCAGGTGGGCGAATTTCAGGCGGTTATCCCGCTGATCGCAGAAGAAACCGGTCTTGTGTCCGTCTTCGAAACCGACCTGGTAGCGCACGCCATTCTCGCGAATCCGCACGCCGCGTGGGGCGTCAGCGTCCGCCTCCGGCACATCCGCACGGCGCATCCCTTCGATGCGGGCGATGTCGGGATCGACTTCAATGAGATGCTGCTTGGTGCCGAGTGCGGCGTGCAGCTTCGGCAGCCAGCGGGACAGGCGACGCCACACGCCGAGCGTGGTGACTTCGATGGAAAGCACATCTGCATAGCGGTCCACCACCAGGCCGCTGAGGCCGTCGCCATCGGAAGACACCACGCGCCAGGCATCGGTGGTTTCATTGAGCCGGAGCGTCTTCAGGCGCAGGTCCAGCGCGGCATCCAGCCGGGCGTCCAGCGCCTCTTCCGTGAGCAGGTCCTCGCCATGCTGGAGCACGCGCAGCGGCACGCGGGCTTTCGCATTGTAGAAACCGCTGCCAAAAATCTGCCCCTCCTTGTCATAGACGTTCACCAGGTCCCCAGGCCCAGCATCCGGCGAGACGGCACGGATCATGTTCGGGTACACGGCGGGGTTAAACGAAAAGTACTTCATCTGCGCCCAGGGTCGCAGCCAGGCATCGCTCCCTGGAGGCGGGGCGGAATGTGCGGCGGCGGAGTCACGGCGGGGATAACGCGGAGGAGGGGGCATCGGAAAAGTTGGCGGTGGTTTGCAGTGGCTGAGGGCTCGCTGCGCGAGCGTTTGCGGTGGTTTGAAGAACTCTCTTCCACAGTCAACAACTGCAAACAACCGCAAACCATCGCAAACAACCGCCAACTTCCCCTTCTTCCCTCTGCTTTCCCGCTGGCATGCTTATGGCTCCCAGCTAAAGTGCCTCCGCATCCCGCGCACTCCCCCCATGGCCTCTGAAAAGCCCGTCACTCTCAAAGACCTCACCCTCCTCGGTAAAGAAAACCTGCCCTCAGGCGGTGGGTTCATGATCCTGCCCAGCCAACTCGGCTACTTTGATCTGCTCCGGCTGGAACTCGTCCTGGAAGGCCGTGAGGTGATCTATGTGGTGAAAAAAGGCGCGGCGCTGCATCCGCTGCTGCGGGTGCATCTCGAGCGGGACAGCGTCCACGCCATGGAGTTCACTCCAGGTGAGACCGAGACCTCCGCCTACCGCCGTGCCATGGCAGAGGCTGCTAAAAGCGGCGCGGTCATCATTTATCTCCCCGCTGAAGCGGCCACGATGACTTCGCCCATGACCACGGTGCCGGGGACGAAGCTCGAATTCCTGCTCAAAGGCGAGGTGCCCGTGCTGCCGCTGCATGTTCACCACCGTCAGGACACCGCCCTGCCGATTGAGCGGCGCTACACCGATGCCGAGACGATCTTCAATTTTGGCAAGCTGCTGCAAGGCACGGAAGTGAATCTCGCCAGCTATCAAGAGGCCTTGCTGATGCTCTCAGAGCAAAGCATCGGCGAATGTCCGGCGCTCGATCTCAGCCTCGGCTACGCTCTCATCCAGGGTTTCAAGAAGCATGGTGCGCGCAACAGCGTGGTCGATGGCAAAGACGACAAGATCCTGCGCTTTGACAAAGTGTTCGCCACCGCTCTCGCCCTCTCCCAAGTGGTGAAGAAGGAGACCAAGAAGGCCCGCGTCGGCATCATCCTGCCACCAGGGCTGGGCGGTCTCATCTGCAATGTGGCCGTCGTTCTAGCTGGGAAGATCCCGGTCAATCTCAACTTCACCGCCGGACGCCCTGCCATCGAAAGCGCCATCCGCCGTGGTGAGATCGACCGCTTCCTCACTGCGGACATCTTTGTGCGCAAGATGCAGAGCTTCCCCTGGCCGCCGAGCAAGCAGCTCATCCTCATCGAGCGCATCCTGCCGAAGATGAAGCTCTCCATCGCCAAGTGGCTGCTGCTTAGCAAGGTGCTGCCCTCCGCCATTCTGGCCGCCATGTTGGGCATCTCCAAGAAAGGCGGGCGCAAAGAGGCGCTGCTGCTCTTCACCAGTGGCAGTTCCGGCGAGCCCAAGGGCGTCGCGCTCACGCATCGCAATCTCATCGCCAACGTCATGCAGTTCGGCAGCCGTCTCGGCATGCAGAGCAACGACAGCATCCTCGGCTGCCTGCCGCTTTTCCACAGCTTTGGCTGCACCGTCACGCTCTGGTTTCCCATCATCTACGGGCTGCACCTCGTGACCTATCCCTCGCCCATGGAGGTGAAGAAGCTCGCGCAGCTCATCGAGAAATATCGGATCACGCTCATGATCTCCACGCCGACCTTCCTGCGCAGCTACCTGCGCGGTGTGAATCGTGAATCCCTGGCCTCCCTCAAATACTGCGTCACCGGCGCGGAAAAACTCCCCAGCACGGTGGCGGACGCCTTTGAAACCCGCTTTGGCAAAACGGTGCTCGAAGGCTACGGCCTCACCGAGACCTCGCCCGCGTCCAACCTGAACCTGCCCGACCCCGAATCGCTCGGCGATGAAGAAAGCGGCTACTGCTGGCTGCCGAGCCATCGCCAAGGCTCCGTCGGTCACGTCGTCCCCGGCATGGCGGTGCGCATCACCAATCCCGATACCGACCAGCCCGTGCCGCTGCATCAAAGTGGTATGATCTGGTTCAAAGGCCCGAATGTCTTTGAAGGCTACCTCAACGACCCCAAACGCACCGCCGAAGTCCTGAAGGACGGCTGGTTCCGCACCGGCGACATTGGCCGCGTCGATCTCGATGGCTTCCTCTACATCGAAGGCCGCCTCAGCCGCTTCTCCAAGATCGCCGGCGAGATGGTGCCGCATGAAACCGTCGAAGAAGCGCTGGTGAAAGCCATGGGCCTCGAAAACGAAACCGTGCGCAAGATTGCCGTCGTCGGCGTCCCTGACGTGGACAAAGGCGAAGCCCTCATCCTCCTCACCAGCATGCCCGGCGGCCCCGAGCACCAGGAGATCCTCGACCTCCGCTACCGCCTCCTCGACAAAGGCATGCCCCCGCTCTGGATTCCCAAAAAGATGATCCGCGTCAGCGACATCCCGGTCCTCGCCTCCGGCAAACTCGACGTGCAAAGCTGCGAGAAGATCGCCAAGGCCGGGACGTAAAAGTAGCCCAGTTGCGCCGCAACTGGTGGATTCTCCATTCCTTGCATGCTTCCAAATTTCCACATGCCGAACGCAGAGGATGAGTCAGATCGTCTGCTTTTGGCTGATGTGCAAAATGGAGGTTTGCATGTCCTGAAAATTTTTGCTGAGGATGGGACTCCTGATTTCTGTTTTTCTGTCGGCTTGTATTATACCTTTGGGCATCCTGAAATTTTAGTGATGGGGCTTCCGCCAGAAGCCGGGCATAAATTTATCAACTTGGCGGCGGCTCATATAGCCTGCGGGAAGAAATTTTGCGAGTATGAGAAGACATCTGAATTGGCCGAAGGCTTTGAGTGCAGTTTCGTGCCCATTTCTATCTCTCAGTACAAGGATTATCTTGGTTGTGCGATCTGGTTCTATCGCAGTTTGAAGCAGCCATTTCCTGCCTTGCAGCTTGTTTGGCCTGATAAAAGTGGAGTATTTCCTTGGGAGGAAGGGTATGATGAGAGGTTCTTCAGTTTGCAGCGATTGCTGAATGTCGAGAATGAAGAGGCCGGAATGTAGATAGCACCCACGGCTCCGCTCTTTCCTCCAGCCTCTCAGCTTCAGCGCACCGTCCAGCTTGCGAGCCGTAGTGTCGGCAAGTTCATCCTCCGCGAGAGCGACCTGCTGCGGACTCGGAGGTCCGCGCGCCAGGAGGCTTTTGGCTGGCGGCGTTCAATTTCGCGATGAACGCCATTCATGACCACCAGCTTTTTCGCCATGGATTGCCACGATGTGGAACTCACAGGCCAAGACTTAATCTCTCCTTAAGCGCCACAACAAAAACGGCAAAGATGCCCACTTGTAAGGCAATGGACCAGCTCTTTTCATTGCCAGCCAACCTTTCATAAATTCACGGATACAAAACAGCCTCTAGGCTTCTTTGCGCCCCACCCACCTCACTTCGCCGGCGCTTCAATCGCCGGATCAATCTTCTTCAGCGCGACCCACAGGGCGGGGTCTTCGGGGTGGCCGTTGAAGAGCACCTTGCCCTCCGGGGAGAGCAAAATCATGCGGGGGATGGTGCTGATGTCGAGGGCCTTGCTGTAGGGGCGCTCGGGCGGCTCGATGAGCCAGGGGAAGACGGCGCGCTGCTCCAGGCGCACGCGCTCGGCGGTGGCCTCGGCGTCGGTATCGTCCTTGTTCATGGCGGCTACGACGATGCCGTGGGCGGTGAGCGCGGCGGCTTTCTTTTTGAGGGCGGGCATCAGTTGCATGCACGGGCCGCACCAGGAGGCCCAGAAGTCCAGCAGCAGGGCCTTGCCGCTGCCGAGTTGGTCTTGCAGCGTGGTGGCTTCTCCCATGGAGTTGATCAGCGGGGCTTTGAGGTCCACCACCAGCGCGGCCATCTTGGCCTCTAGCCGGTGCTTGTCGATGGCTTGCGCAAAGACGGGTGCCTGCTGCGGATTGAGCCAGATGGCCTCCAGGATGTTCTGCTTGAAGCCCGCCTCGTCCTTCGCCACGCCCGCCTTCTGCGCCCGAATGAAAGCCGCGAACCCTTTGACGGCCTCCGCATTTGGCATGGCAGCGGCGCTGGCGGGATCAAAGCTAGCGGCGAGGATTTCCACCTCGGGCAGGATCTTGATCAGAAAGTCCGTGTTCTGGTGCCGCAGGCCCCACACCAGCTTGGCCTCGATGACCTGCTGCCGGGGGATGCCCGCCCTACCTGCCTCTTTGGCCATGGCCAGCATCGACTCCTCGCTCGACTCCTGCGCAAACAGCCGCTGCACCATCGCCTTGGCCGCAGCCTGGGCCTGCGCCTCGGCTGGCGAAGGGGCCTCACCCTCAGGGGCGGACTGGGCCTGCACGCCGAGCTGGGCGCAGCAGAACATCAAAAGACAGATGGCAGATTTCATGACAGCCCAAACCGTCCCGATTTTTGTGACCAATGTCGAGCAGAAAGTGACCTTCCCGGTGCAGAATGAAAGATGCCTCCCATGGAGGGCGACTCCTGTGCCACGCTAAACCATGAAACATTCACTGACCCTGACACTCCTCCTCGCCACCGCTGCGCTCTCCAGCTGTGGGGACAAAACTTCGCCTCCGGCAGGCTTCACGCCACTCTTCAATGGCACGGACCTCTCCGGCTGGTACGGCTGGGGCACCCAGGACCCCACCGACCTGGCCAAAATGACGCCGGAAGAACGCGCCGCCTACAAGAAGAAATCCTTCGACGGCGGCCTCGTGGATGCCAAGGGCACCGACAAAGGCGATCACATCAAGGCGCACTGGAAGGTGGAAAACGGCGAGCTCGTCAATGACGGCAAAGGCCTGTACCTCACCACCGACAAAGACTACGGCGACTTCGAACTCCTCGTGGACTACAAGATGCTCCCCCTCGGCGACAGCGGCATCTATCTGCGCGGCATCCCCCAGGTGCAGATCTGGGACTTCACCGAGCAGGCCAAGTTTAAGCTCGGTGCCGACAAAGGCTCCGGCGGCCTCTGGAACAACAAGAACGAAGAGGGCAAGTACCCCTTCAAGCTCATGGACAAGCCCTTTGGCCAATGGAACTCCTTCCGCATCAAGATGATCGGCGAGCGCGTCACCGTCATCTTCAATGGCGAAGTCGTCGTCAAGAACGCCGTGCTGGAAAACTTCTTCGCCAACAAGAAAGCTGGCTACATCGCCTACGGCAAAAAAGACCCCAAGGCCCCCGACGCCCCCGCTGATAAAGTCGCCAACGGCTTCTTCCCCGATCCCGCCTTCGCCAAAGGCCCCATCCAGCTCCAGACCCACGGCAGCGAAATCCGCTGGAAGAACGTCTATATCCGCGAAATCCCCGCCGAAGAAGCCAACAAAGAGCTGGCAGCTAACAGCGATGGCTTCAAAGAATACGTCAACGGCAAAGACCTCAGCGACTGGCAGGGTGCTGTGGACAGCTACGAAGTGGTCGATGGTGCCATCAAGTGCAAGCCCGGCAAAGGCGGCGACCTCCTGACCAAGGACGAATTTGAAAACGGCACCATCCGCGTCGAGTTCAAGCTCCCACCCGCTGGCAACAACGGCATCGCCCTGCGCACCCCCCTCGGTGGCCACTCCGCCTCCGACGGCCTCGAACTCCAAGTCATCGACAGCGATGGCTACAACGCCAAGCAAGCCGCCGCTGGCAAGAACGGCCTGGAGCCCTACCAGTACCACGGCTCCCTCTACCACTGCGTCGGTGCCAAGCACGGCTTCCTCCGCCCCGTGGGCGAGTGGAACTTCCAAGAGATCCAGGTCGATGGCCAGAAGATCAAAGTCATCCTCAACGGCACCAAGATCCTCGACGTGGACATCGCCACCTTCGACCGCAGCCAGATCGCCCACCCGCCCAAGGGTCTCGACCACACCAAAGGCTTCATCGGCTTCGCTGGCCACAGCGACCCGGTCGTGTTCCGCAGCTTCAAGGTGAAGCAGAAGTAAGCGGTCAATTGCAGTGACTCAACACCCGCCAGGCCGAGAGGTCTGGCGGGTTTTTGTTTGGCGGAGAGGGATCATCTTGATCCCTCCGTACGTGACACAGGCTGCCAGCCTGTGGATCGGTAAAAGCTAGCGCAAGGCCGACGGGCTGGCAGCCCGTCTCACGCTCCGAAGCACAGCAGCCTCCGGCGGAGAGTGATCATCTTGATCCCTGCACGGCATGCCTCTCCTCCTGGGAAAAAGGGTGTCATAACACCCTCCCTTCGGCTTTGAGATCTGCGGTCGTATCGCGCGAATCGGAGACGGTAGCGGATAGAAAGGGGAAGAACGCTGAGACAGCAGCGCGCGCTGGGGCGAAGGATTCTAGGGACGCGCACAGCGCATCCCTACCATCCCAACGTTTTGCGGCACCTCAGGGCTGGTAGGGAACCGCTGTGCGGGTCCGAGTTTTCGGGTCTGTCACGGCGTAGGCGCTCAAAAAGGTCCGCCGTCCTTGTCGTGGCCGAACGACTGGAGCGCATCACCCACTTCTTTTGTGAGGGGCTACTTTTGAAAGTTGGTGATTCGCGGCAGTATAGCTCCCCACCCCATCACGCCAAAATCTCGTGGATCACCCGGCCACCGAGGTCCGTCAGCCGGTAATCGCGCCCGCTATGGCGGTACGTGAGCTTCTCGTGATCAAGCCCCAAGAGATGCAGCAGCGTGGCGTGGAGGTCGTTGACGTGGACTTTGTTTTCGACGGCTTTGTAGCCGAACTCATCCGTGGCACCGTGATGCACGCCGCCTTTGATGCCGCCGCCAGCCATCCAGATGGTAAAGCCTTTGGGGTTGTGGTCGCGGCCCACGCTGCCTTGGGAGTCGGAGGTGCGGCCAAATTCACCGCCCCAAATGACGAGGGTTTCGTCCAGCAGGCCACGCCCGGCGAGATCGGCCAGCAGCGCGGCGGCGGGTTGATCGGTGGCGGCACCGCAGGAGCGATGATTGGTTTCGATGTTGTTGTGTCCATCCCACGGCACGTCGTCCACGGCACCGTCGCCCCCGGCGTTTTTGCCAGCAAAGATCTGCACGAAGCGCACGCCGCGCTCCACCAGACGGCGCGCGGTGAGGCACTGGCGGGCGAAGACTTCGCAGGTCTTGTTGTCCAGGCCGTAGAGCTTCTTGGTGGCATCGCTTTCGTGGGTGAGGTCGAGCGCCTCGGGCGCGTCGGTCTGCATGCGGTAAGCGAGTTCGAAGGAGTTGATGCGCGCGGCGAGATCGGTCTGCGGGGCGCGGAGCTGCGCGTGCTGCTGATTCATCTCCTTGATCAAATCAAGCGAGGACCGCTGCTGCGCTGCGCTCTCCATCGTGGAGCGTGAGAGGTTGTCGATGACGCCGTTGCGCCTGGCATCGAGTGTGAGGGCCTGGTAGGATTTGGGTAGGAATCCGGCGGACCAGATCTGATCGTCGCCGCGTGGGCGGCGTTCGTGCATGACCACAAACGAAGGCAGGTTCTGGTTCTCCGTGCCGAGGCCGTAGGTGAGCCAGGCTCCAGCGCTGGGGCGGCCCGGCTGGCTATCTCCGCACATCAGCTCCATGGAGGCCGGGGCATGATTGTTGGCCTTCAGGTACATGCTGTGGATGAAGGCCATCTTGTCCACATGCTGGGACAGATGTGGGAAGATACCAGAAACCCATGAGCCGGACTCGCCGTGCTGCTTCCAGTCAAAGGGCGATTTCAAAATCTTGCCGCTGGTGGTGAAGAATCCCGTCTTGGCATCGCTGCCCGGCAGCGGCTCGCCGTTGCGCTTTTGCAGCTCCGGCTTGTAGTCCCAGGTGTCCACCTGCGAGGGCGCACCCGTCATGAACAGCCAGATGACCGATTTGACCTTGGGTGGGAACAAAGAGGGCCGCAGCGCCATGGGATTAAGAGGGGCAGGGGCCCCTTGCCCCTGCTGCTCCGCCAGCATGGAAGCCAGCGCGACCGAGCCGAAGCCCAGGCTGCTCTGCTGCAGGAAGCGACGCCGCGAAGGCAGCAGCGAGGCATTGGAAGTGAGATCGTTGAACATGGCGTAGGGAAGGGGGGTGGGTTTTAAATGTTTTTGTGTCCGATTATTCCAAGATAGCCAAAGCAGCTCTCCCTCTCCCCCAAGGGCGTCTTGGGCTTTGCCCTATCCACGGAGGGGAGAGGGGATTCGCTTGGTGTCCGTGCGAAGTGTTGTGATTCCAAGACGATCCAGGACCGCCAAAGCAGCTCTCCCTCTCCCCGCCCCTGACAGACGATGACAACGCCTGTTTTTCTTCGGGGAGAGGGTTGGGGTGAGGGGACGGCGGGCAGCCTTCGATAGCATGTGTTGTCCCCTCACCCTTACCTCTCCCCGAAGGGCGTCTTGGGCTTTGCCATATCCTCGGCGGGGAGAGGGGATTCGCTTGGTGTCCGCTCATATGATGAGTCGGTAAGGCTACAAAATAATGAAACATGACACTAGTCCACGTAGATAAACTCATTCAAACACAGCAGCGCATGGCAAAACTCGCGTTGCGCCTGCCGGGCTGCATCGGGCTTGCTGCCGAGCAACTGAGTCTGCTGCTCGATGAAGGCCTGCATGCGCTGCGTCTCATGCGCCTCAGGCAGTCGGCCCAGCGCGTACTCATAGGCCGTGCGGATGATCTCTTCATTGCCGCTGGGTTTCGTGGCGAGGATGCGATTGAGCAACTGCGCGGCGAGATCATGCACAAAGGGTGAATTCATCACCGCGAGCGCCTGCGTCGGCACCGTGGTATTGCCACGATCTCCGATACTTTGATTCGGCTCAGGCGCATCAAACATCGTCATAAAAGGCACCAGCTCGCTGCGCTTCACCCGCAGGTACACACTGCGGCGGCTGCTCTCGTTGCTGGCCTCAGACGGGCCATACATCTTCACATCCAGTTTGCCGCCCAGTTGCAGCAGAGTGTCGCGGATGGCCTCTGCCTCCAGCCGCCGTGCCGGGCGCTGCGCCCACAGGCGGTTGTCGGGGTCAGCCTGCAAATTGGCGGCATTCATCACGCCCGACTGCGAGTACACCGCACTCATCAAAATGAGCCGGTGGATCGGCTTGAGCCGCCAGCCATTCCGCACCAGCTCGGCGGCCAGCCAATCGAGCATTTCAGGATGCGTCGGCTGCTCTCCCTGCGTGCCGAAGTCATTGCTGGTGGGCACGATGCCACGGCCAAAATGCTGACGCCACAGGCGGTTCACGATCACACGCGCCAGCAGCGGCCCGCCGCCCGCCTGCGCATCCGTCATCCAGTTGGCCAGCGAAAGTCGCGGATGCACGGCTGGTTGCTTCGCCTCCGGTGGCGGCACCCATTTCTTCTCGCCCTCACCGGAGCGCATGAGCACCTGAATGAAATTCGGGCTGGCCTTGCCCTCCTTGCGGTCCACCTCGCCACGGCGCAGGAAGAACACATCCTGCCCGCCAGCCTTCGTGGTATAGACCTCCGTCAACACAGGCTGCGGGCGTTTGCGTTCATGCTCCGTGACAGCGGCAGTGAGCTGCTGCGTACGCTCATCAAAGCGGCTGAACCAGCGCGTCACGCTGGCAGGTGCTGCCTTCGCTTCACTCAGCGCACGCAGCTCGCGCAAATTCTGCATGTCCTCCACATCGGCGATCTTTGCCAGTTCACCGCCATTGCTAAACGCCAGCCGGATGCGCCCGAGGCCAAAGAAATTGCTGAAGCGCAGTTGGATCTCAAAGGCCGTGCCGCCATCAAAGCCCACCGCATCGCCATCGATGGCATACACCGCCGCGTGGTCCTTGCCCATCTGTGGTGCCACACCCCAGCCGCTGCCTGGATTGCCATCCACCGTCTTGGCAAATTCGTAGCCCTTTTGTTCAAAGCTCACCTGCGCGGCCTTGAGCTTGAGCGTCACCGGCTTGGCCGTGTTCTTCGCATCCAGCGGCTTCGCGATGATCTTCACATCGCCCAGCACGAAGTTGCCGTTGTCAGACAAGCCGGGGCCTTTGGATGGCAGCGTGGGATCGCTCAGCGCATCGAGGCGGAAGGCGCGCACGCCCTTCTGCTGCGTGACGACTTTGATGGTGTAGATGTCATCCTTCACCTTGTTGCCGGTGTAGATCACATGCCCATCGCGATCCGTGATGAGGCGTGCGCTTTGCGCCGTGGCGGACTGCACATCAAACACCTGCCATGGCGCGGTGGACTGTAGCTTGGGCAATTGATCGCGCTGCCATGCCTCGTAGCGCTTCGGCAGTTCCTCGGCCTCGAATTTCTTCAGTGCGGCCTGCAACGGCGCGCCGAGTTGGTTGTGCGCCGCGAGCTTCTTCTGCGTCTCCGCATAGGAGAGGTCGATCTGGCTCGGCGAATGCACCGTCGTCGCCAGCGCCGCCGCGATGCCGTAGTAGTCGCGCTGCGGCAGCGGATCAAATTTGTGATCATGGCAGCGCATGCACGCCATCGTCAGCCCCAGGAAACCGCTGCCGATAGTCGAGACCATGTCATCGAGCTGATCGTAGCGGATCTTCTCCACCGTCTTTGCCGTGATCTGCCCAGGGTATGGCCCCGCGACGAGAAAGCCCGTGGCGCTCGCACCTTCATACTCGCCTGGTTTGATCTGATCTCCCGCGAGCTGCATGCGCACGAATTCATCATACGGCATGTCGTTGTTCATCGCCTTGATCACCCAGTCGCGGTAGTGGTAGGCTCCGGGGCGGAAGCCATCAAACTCATAGCCACCGCTCTCTGCAAAGCGCACCACATCCAGCCCATGCCGCGCCCAGCGCTCGCCATACTTCGGACTTTCCAGCAGGCGGTCGATGAGCTTCGGGTAAGCCTCCGCGCTGGTGTCATTCAGGAAGGCCGCACGCTCTTCCGGCGTGGGGGCCAGCCCCGTGAGGTCAAACGTCACACGGCGTAGCAGTTGCTCCTTGCTCGCCACCGGGTTCGGCGTGAGTCGCGCCGCCTCCTGCTTGGCCAGGATGAAAAAATCCACCGGCGTGCGTACCCACGCGGCGTTCTTCACCGCAGGCAGTACAGGCTGCTTCAGCGGCTTGAAAGCCCACCAGTCTTTCCCCGCCGCCACATCAATCGTCCGCTTCGCCTTCACCACCGGTGCCGCCGCCACACGCGGGTCCGGCGCGCCCAGTTCGATCCACTTCGTCAGATCCGCGATGACATTGTCTGGTAGTTTCCCCTTGGGTGGCATTTCACCGTCCTTGATCTCATGGCGGATCGCTTTGAGCAGCAGGCTCTCCGCAGGCTTGCCCGGCACCAGCGCCGGTCCCGTTTCACCGCCCGTGCTGAGCCCCTGCTGACTGTCCACCAGCAGCCCCGCCTTCAGCTTCCCCTTCTCCTGCGCCTGCACCGAATGGCACCCATAGCAATGCTCCGCCAGCACCGGCCGGATCTTCGCTTCAAAGAAAGCCGTCTGCTCTGCCGATAAGTCAGCCGCCGCAGCCCACGAGTACGAGGCCACAGCCGCAAAGGTGATGGAAGCAGAGAGAAAGTGAGCGCGAGTCGCGACGGTCATGGTGGGGAGGGATGCAGGGCAGTATCAACTACGCACCAGGAGCAGGCAGTTATTGCGGCGGGAGTTGGAATCTTTGGAGCCTGCGGGGGCCTTGATTTTGACAATGGAATCTTCTGACAAAGGAATGTGCCGGATAATCCATTCCTTTGCCTCACCATTCCTTTGTAAATTCTCTGGCGTCCGCGCTGTCAGAGAACGTTGTTCACGGTCATCGACAAAATAGCTGGCAACTTTTTCTTTCCCCTTCAATCACTCACTCCACCCCAACCCCATGAAACACCTCCCGCTCCTGCTCTCCCTCGTCCTCTCTCTCCAAGGCTCGCTCCGCGCGGAGGAGCCGCTGGTCATTCACTTGTGGGACAAGGGGGCACCGGGCTTTGAGCAGTTGAAGGATGAGCCGGAGGTTGTCAAAGGCACCTCCGTCACGCACGTGAACAATCCCTCCATCACCGTCTTCCCCGCGCCGAAGGATAAGGCCAACGGGGTCGCTATCCTCATCGTCCCCGGCGGCGGACATCGCCAGCTCGGCTTTGGCGGCGAAGGCGTGGAGCCTGCCAAGCTGCTCAACAATCTCGGCATCACCTGCTTCGTGCTCAAGCACCGCCTGCCACGCGAGGCGGGCTCGCCCTACAATCTCGACATCCACCCGCGCCAGGACGGCCAGCGCGCCATGCGCGTGATCCGCAGCCGCACCGCTGAGTGGAATCTGGACCCCAAGCTCATCGGCATCCTCGGCTTCTCTGCCGGTGGCGAGGTCGTGGCCATGGTCGTTTACAGCCCCACCGCTGGCGATCCCGCTGCCGCCGACCCCATCGACCGCGCTAGCAGCCGCGCCGATTTTCAGATCTCCATCTATCCCGGCCCCCTCGGCGTCCCCGCCGGACCCATCCCCGCCGACTCCCCACCCGCCTTCTTCCTCGTCGCCAACGACGACACCAGCCACGTGAAGCCCATCCTCGACCAGCTCGCCAAATACGAAGACGCCAAGCTCCCCGTGGAAGTCCACCTCTACGCCCGCGGTGCCCACGGCTTCGGCATGGGCACCCGCTCCAAGCTCGCCTCCATCAACACCTGGACCCAGCGCATGACCGATTGGCTGGGGGACAGCGGCTTCTTGGCGAAGGAACAGCCGAAGGCGGGAGGGAAGTAAGTGGGCGATTGCGCTAAGCCGTAATGATGCAGTCGTAGCCTTTGCACGCTACAGGCTCAAATTCACCAGCAGGTGAAGGCTCGCGACAGCGTCCTGGAGTGCGCCGGTCCTCCGGCGCTTTCGCACGTCCACAGGCGCGCGGAAAGCTCCAGAGGGCTGGAGCACTCCAAAACGCTGTCGCGCTCTTTTGCCCTCAATTGCATGACTACGGCCAAGGCAGCTTGCAGCGCTTCATTCCTTGATAAGTCGCCTTGCCGAGCACCGGTGCGTCAAAACATAAACCGTTTTTTCACCCCCATTTCATTTTCACTTCATCAAGGTTTCACGCCCGTTTTGAACATGGGCGTCGATGAAACCACTCCTCATCCTCCTGCTGTCTGCCAGCTCACTCCTGGCACAATCACCCCAAACCATCACCAGCGCCACACTCGATGAGAGCGAGGTGCGCATCACCTACGGCGAACTCAAACGCCTCGTCGCGGCCACGCTGCCGAAGGAGCCACCACCTCCTGCGGTCAAGCCGCCACTGCCTGTTCCGGCGGCACTGCTCTCCGCGCTGTATCAGCTCGACCCCCAGGCCTCCACGGTCACCGCCGAGATGCAGGTCGAGAACTTCGATGGGGCCTGGCACGCGGTCCCGCTCGCGGGCGCAGCAACGGGCGTTCTCACCGTCGAGCCCAAGGACGCGCGCCTCGTCGTCAATGCCGATCACCTTTGCCTCATCACCGACAAAGCGGGCGCGCAGAGCCTCAAGCTGACCTTTGCTCTCGCCGCCGCAGGGCAGGGGACCACGCTGCATCTCGCCGCCTCACCCATCGCATCGCTCGCGGTCAAAGCCCTCCCCGAAGGCAAAGTCCTGCGCCTGCAACACGGCACCTTGACCGCGACCCTCACCAGCGCAGGACTCGTGGCACTTCCCGCTGTGGGTGGCGATGTCACCTTCACTTTTGAAGAGGCACGGAAACCGGTGCAAAATCCTGCCACGAGCCTCACGGATGACGCGCTTGTCTCCACGGCCACTTACACCACGCAGGTGGTTCGCGACGGCTCTGCGTTGACTGAAGGCGCGATCACCATCCGTCATGATCACCCGGCTAAATTCATGCTCCAACTGCCTGAGTCCGCCAAGCTGCTCCAGTGCCATGTGAATGGCGATCCCGTGCGTGCCACGGTGGGTGAGGCCAATCGCGTGGAAATCCCCCTCGATGATCCCGCCACCGATGGCGCGGAGTCCGAGGTGAAGCTCTCCTTCACCGCCGTGCTCGCTCCTTTGCAACTTGCCGAAGGCGAACTCGATCTCGCCCTGCCTCAGACGCCGCTCTTCGCGAAGCAGATCGACTGGAATGTGCAATTTCCTACCACCTACGATCTCAGCTTCACCGGCAACGTCGATCCCATCTCCGACAAGACCACCGCGCCCGGTCTGCACCTGCGCAAATCTCTCTGTCGCGATCAACAACCCCAGGCCCGCATCACCTACCGCAAACGCACCACCAACTAATACCCCATCATACCATACCTAATTACATCTCATCATCGCCATGAAACTCACCCATCTCATCACCATCGCTATCATCTTCGTCTGCACCACCATCGGCTGGTGGCTGCTCGGCGGCGTCATCACCCAGCGCACCGCCCATGTCGGCTATCAAACCGGAGACGACGTCAGCGGACGTTGGGGGCCGCCGTTGCTGCAAAAACATCCCGTCGCACGCTACACTTCATCCAGCGGTTCCAAAATGATGCTTCAACCCGCGAAGAGCGATGTCAAAGTACAGCTTGCCTATCAACCCGTCAAAATGGGGCTGCTCTGGCACCGCACCTACGGCGTGAAGTTTGAAGGGGCCTATACCTTCACCAACACAACGGCCATTACCCAGACGCTCAACATTGACTTCGATTTGCCCGCCGGAAACACCCTGCTCGACAAAATTCATTTTAGCCTCGGCGATGGTGCCGCTGTACGCCGCTCCGTGGCCGCTCCGCAGGAAGGCGTCATCACCGACACCGCGCAGCTTGCTCCCGGTGAAAGCATCCCGATCAACGTCAGCTATGAGTGCCGTGGCATGGACTTCTGGCGCTATGCTTTTGCCGATGCCAGCCGCATCCGCGATTTCAGCCTCACCATGAACACCGACTTCACCGACGTGAATTTCCCCACCAGCTCCCCCACCGATCGCAAGCCCGCCGGGAAAGGCATGGAACTCATCTGGAAATACGAAGACGCCATTTCAGCACCAGGCATCGGCATGGAAATGCCGCGTGAACTCAATGCTGGCCCCGTGGCGGCCCAAATCTCTTTCTACGCGCCGCTCTCGCTGCTGCTGTTCATTGTCGTGATCATCATCACCGCCACCTCGCGCGGCGTGTTGCTGCATCCGGTGAATTACTTCTTCATCGCCGCTGGTTTCTTTGCCTTTCCCCTGCTGTTCTCCTACATGCTCGATTTGGTGCCGGTGCATCTCAGCTTCGTCATTGCCGCCGCTTCTTCACTCATGCTCGTGTGTGGTTACCTGCGCGCTGCGGCGGGAGCTTTCCTGTTCCGCGTGGCCGTTGTCGCGCAATCCGCTTACATGGTCCTCTTCAGCTACAGCTTCTTCTTCAAGGGACTCACTGGACTCACGCTCACCGTGGGCGGCATGGTCACGCTCGGTGTCTTAATGGCGCTAACTGCCAAGGTGGACTGGAGCCAAAAGCTCGGTGCTGTCTCGCCTCGTCTTGCATGAGCCCAAGATTCGAACCGCTGATAGATTCTAAACAAGCGTCTTGTCAGCGTCCCATCAGCGGTTCAAACATTCACCCCAGCCGAAATGCCTGCCAAAATCCTCATCGTCGAAGACGAGCCTTCCATCTGCGAAAACGTCGTCTATGCCCTCGAAGCCGACGGCTTTGCCGTGACCAGTGCCGCCACAGGTCGCGCTGCCTTGGAGCAGATGAAGTCCCAGGACTTCAGTCTCGTCATTCTCGATGTCGGTCTGCCAGACATGACCGGCTTTGAAGTGTGCAAGACCATCCGCAAGACACAGTCGCTGCCGATCCTCTTTCTCACCGCGCGCTCCAGTGAAGTGGACCGCGTGGTGGGCCTGGAAATCGGTGGCGATGACTACGTGGTGAAACCCTTTAGCCCGCGCGAACTCGTTGCCTGTGTGCGCGCTATCCTGCGTCGTGTTTCAGTCATTCCACTACCCGCAGCAGGCTCGGACACTTCCATACCGCTCGTCATAGATGACACTCGCTGCCAGGCCATTTATTTCGGCACCGCGTTGAATCTCTCCCGCTACGAGTTCCGCATGCTCAAAGCCTTTGCGGCGCATCCGGGGCGCGTCTTCAGCCGGGAGCAACTCATGGACCACGCTTCCGAAGAGCCAGACGCTTCCATGGAGCGCACCGTCGATACTCACGTCAAAACCCTGCGCGCTCGCATGCGCAGCGTGCGTGAGGGGTTGGACCCCATCGTCACGCATCGTGGCATGGGCTACTCACTGCTCGAAACCTGGCCTGACCTATGAGCCTCACCGCACGCTTTCTGCTGGGCTTTGCCGTGGTGGCGACGCTGGGCTTGTTCCTGCTTTCTTCACAGCTCATCCACCGCGTCGAGCGGCAGTACTTTGAGGCCATTGAAGAGCCCATGGTCGATGTAGCCAACATCCTCGCTGAAGTCATCGGTGGAGATGCAGACAACGGCGTGCTCAAGCCGCAGGCCGTTGAGAAAGCAGTGCGCGCCGCCCAGCAGCGCCAGCTCAAAGCGCAGATCTACAACCTCAGCAAAACCTCGGTGGATATGCAAATCTATGTCACCGATGCGCAGGGGCGTGTGCTGTTTGACTCCGCTGGCCTTGAGCAGCCCGGCACCATCTCCAATCATCGCGATGTGCGCCTCACTCTCATGGGTGAATATGGCGCGCGCTCCTCCCGCATCAGCGAATACGATCCACTTTCCATCGTGATGTATGTCGGTGCCCCCATTCTGCAGGAGGGGAGAATCATCGGCATGCTCAGCGTCGCCAAGCCGCAGCGTGGCGTGCTGGCTTTTGTGTGGGAGACCGAGCGCTGGCTGAAGTGGTCCGTCATCACCACGGTGGTGCTCATGCTGCTGGGCATCTATCTCGCGGCACGCTGGGCCACACGTCCGCTGGAGGTGCTCACCCGGCACGCGCTGGCCGTCAGTCGTGGCGAGCGCTCCACCTCGCCACGCATGCCGGGGCAGCAGATGAAGACCCTCGCCAAAGCTCTCGAAGACATGCGCGATGCACTCGAAGGCCGCGAGTACGTCGAGCATTACGTGCAGAGTCTCACGCATGAATTGAAGAGTCCTGTGGCCGCCATCCTCGGTGCCGGCGAAATCCTGCAAGGCGATGTGCCGGAGCCCAAGCGCGCGCGCTTTCTGCAAAACATCCGCACCGAAGCTGGTAGGCTGCGCGATCTGCTCGAACGCCTGCTGCACCTCGCGGCCATCGAAAAGCAGAAGAAGCTCGAAACCAATGAACCCGTCAATCTCGCCACCGTGCTGGACCGTGCCTGGGACCATTTGGCCCTCGTTGCTTTGGCCAAAGAGGTGCGGCTTGAGCGTGACATGACCGCAGCGCTCGTGGTGCAGGGAGATTCCTGGTTGCTCGAACTCGCCGTGGGCAATCTGCTGCAAAACGCCATCGACTTCTCTCCCAAAGGCGGCGTCATCACCGCTCGTGGCTATCACTTTGATGGAAAGGTCGTGATCGAGATCGAAGACTCCGGCCCCGGCATTCCCGACTACGCCAGCACTCGCGTTTTCGAGCGCTTCTACTCACTGCCGCGCCCCGACAGTGGCAAGAAGAGCACCGGACTCGGCCTCTGCTTCGTCAAAGAAGTCGCGCAATTGCACGGCGGCAGTGCGGAATTGAGTAATCGTGAAGGCGTGCAGGGTGCGAAGGCGATGTTGATTCTCAGGGCCATTCGGGGCTTCTCTTGACCGAGTATGGCATGCATGCCATACTCGCAGCATGAAGATGACCATGCACATTGATGAAGACCTTCTTTCAGAGGTGATGCTAGCCACGGGTGCCTCCAGCAAGACTGCTGCTGTCAATGAAGCCTTGCGCAAGGTCGCGAGCAAATTTCGCCAACGCGAGCGCTGGAAGGCTGGGCTAGGCATGACCGCTGAAGAGATTCGCCAGAGCTTCGATGCGAAGATGGCACTAGGTCTTGGCGACAATGGTAACGTGCTTGTTTCCGAAACACCGGTTGCTTACAAGTATGGAAGAAAGCGTTCTCATTGATTCGAGTTTTCTCATCAAGCGACTGCGGGCAGGACTTGATCCGTTTACTGAGCTTGCCGCAGAAGATGACCGCTACGAGTTCTATACTTGTGGCGTTGTGATTACCGAGGTCTGCCGAGGAATGACGAGCCGTCGCCTTTACGAGCGCGCTCGCGAAAACTTTGCGGTCATGTGCTGGGTTCCAACGACCGATGCTATTTGGGAGGAGGTCTCGGAGTTGGCTTGGACATTGGCTCGTATCGGTGTCACCATGCAGGTGACAGACATGATTATCGCTGTTTCAGCATTGTCAGTCGATGCAGCCGTTTGGACATTCGACAGCGATTTTCACTATGTCCCTGACCTGCGTGTCGTGACCCCGCTCAAATAAATCGTCCCACTGGAGAGTGAACTCGTGATTCCGCGTTTGCAGTGAGTTTGACAACCACGGGCGGCCTTCTAGTCTCCGCCCCATGAGTACTCCTGAAGTCGGAAAGCCCGTTTACAACGTCAAGAATCCCTGCATCGCCAAGGTGAAGCGCATGTTCAACCTCTCCGGCCCTGATGCGCCCAAGCACACCGCGCATTATGAGATCGACCTCGCAGGCTCAGGTTTGGAGTACACCCCGGGTGACTCGCTGGCCGTGCAGCCCACGAATGATCCCGCGCTGGTGGACGACACCCTCGCCGCCCTCGGCTTCTCCGGCACCGAAATCGTCAAGCACCCCAAGACCGCTGCTGAGGTGCCGATTCGTCAGGCCTTGATCGAAGGCGCGCTCATCACTGAAATCGACAACAAGCTCATCAAAGCCATCATCGAAAAGACCGCAGGCGACACACTGCTGGCCGAACTGAGCACACCGGAGAAGAAAGAGGCTCTCAAAGAATACCTCTGGGGCCGCTTTGTCATCGACCTCCTGCTGGAAAATCCCATCGCGAAGTTCACGCCCGAGGAGTTCATGCTGACGCAAAAGAAACTGAACATCCGCCTTTACTCCATCAGCAGCAGCCAAAAGGCGCACCCGGATGAAGTGCATCTCACCATCGCCACCGTGCGCTACACCAGCCACAATCGCGCGCGCGGCGGTGTCGCCTCCACCTTCCTGGCCGAGCGCGTCACGCCCAATGAAACACTCATTCCATGCTTTGTGAATCACGGCAAAGGCTTCCGCCTTCCCGAGCCCCAAGCTGAGACGCCCATCATCATGTGCGGCCCCGGCACCGGCATCGCCCCGTTCCGCGCCTTCCTCGAAGAACGCAAAGCCACCAGCGCCCAGGGCAAAGCCTGGCTCTTCTTCGGCGAAGTCAGCTCCAAGTCCTGCTTCTTCTACAAAGAGGAGTTTGAGGCTTATCTCGCCGACGGCACGCTGACCAAGTTCAGCACCGCCTGGAGCCGCGATCAGGCCGAAAAAATCTACGTGCAGCACAAGATGCTCGAACACAGCGCCGAGTTCTGGACCTGGCTGGAGCAAGGTGCCATCTTCTACGTCTGCGGCGACGCCTCCCGCATGGCCAGCGACGTGGACAAAGCCCTCCATACCATCATCGAGCAGGAAGGTGGCAAGACGGCTGAAGAAGCCGCTGCCTATGTGCATGCGATGAAGGAGGCGAAGAGGTACCGGAGGGATGTGTATTGACCAAGGTGTGGGGGTCTCCCGACCCCCACTCCGGCATTTCCAATCACGGGGTCAGAGCCCCCCGCCACCTTGGTGCGGCAGCAGCCCACTCCACCTTGAAAACCACAGCGGCATGCAATGGAACGACCTCCAGTTCTTCAACCCCTTTGCTGAGATCATTCACTCTGCGAACATGCTACCCCACTGGCAGCAGCCAGGAGCGACCTACTTCATCACCTTCCGGCTTGGCGATTCCATTCCAGCCACGCTGCGCCGCCAGTGGAAATCAGAACGTGAGCAATGGCTGCTGGTGCATCCGCAACCTTGGTCGTCGGAAACCGAGGTTGAATATCACACGCGCTTCAGTGGACAAATCGACCGATGGCTCGACGCAGGACATGGCTCCTGCCTGCTGCGCGATTCACACACCCGGCAGATCGTCGAAGGAAGCCTGCGCCATTTTGATGGTGACCAGCACTTTCATCATGCTTGGGTCATCATGCCGAACCATGTGCATTGCCTCACCACGCTTGCCCCTGCAGCACGACTCGAAAAGATCATCAAAAGTTGGAAAGGCTTTTCAGCCACCAGCATCAACAAGCATCTGACCCTCACCGGTTCGCTCTGGCAGGAGGATTATTTTGATCGCTTAATTCGCGACGCCGACCACTTCGCCAACTGCACGCGCTACATCCGCCGCAACCCAAGCAAGGCAGGCCTGAAGACAGGCGGTTATACGCATTTCGAAAGCGACTTCGCCAAGCGCTGCTAACCCAAGGCGTGGGGACTCCTCGGCCAAGGCGACGGGGTCTCCTGACCCCATGCTTGGAATTCCAGAGTGGGGGTCGGGAGACCCCCACGCCTTGGCTCACGTCCTATTTCGCCAGCCACAATATCCCCGTCGCCGTCACCTGGATGTTCTTCTTCAGCGGGCTGAGCTTGCACGTCTCAAACACCAGCGTGGCAGGATCATACTGATCACGGATTTTCTGTGTGTCATCAGCGATCTGCTTTTCCAGTTCGGCAATGTCGGCTTTGACAGACTCCAGTTCATGCTCGGCGGCTTTGACATCGGCACCTTCCTTCCACGCACGCGAGGCGCTGTTGAGGGTGCTGGCTTTGACGAGGTTGGTCTTGCGGCCAAAGATGGCGCCGAGAATGCTGCCGCCAATCTCCACGGCGGCGCTCAGTTTGGCACTACTGGACTGTGCCTGCTGCACATCCACCTTGCTGGCGGCTTTCTCGGCCTTGTCCTGCATTGACTTCATCGACTTCGCGGTTTTAGTGCGCAGTTCCTCAATGGCGGCGTCGCGTTGCTCGCGGGTGGTCTGGGTGATGCGCACCTTGAACTCGTCCTGCTTCTCGCCGGGGTTTGAATACACTTCCAACAACGGTGAAAAGAATACTTCGAGGCTGTGATTGGCAAACACCCAGTCGGTGAAGTCTTTCTTGATGCTCGTGTAGGTCGTCGTCTTCAGCGCAGGTCCCGGCAGATCCGCGTACGCGGCGTTCTCCTTCGGCTCAGACTCATACTTCGACAGATCATCATCCTTCGGCACATCGACAAACTTGTCCCACAGCACCTTCTGCTTCTCGATGTCGATCTCATTGACGAGCGTGATGATGCTGCGCCCGCTGATCTTCCGCTTCGCATCGTCAAACATGACCGTCGCACTGCGCAGGATGGCGGGCGTATACGTCAGTCTCTCGCCGTCATCATCGCTCGGCTGGAAGAGTTCGGTCGCACCGTCCGGCAGCTTCGGGCGCAGAGTGTTGCGGTCGCCGGCAGCAGCGCTGCTGCTCGCTCCGGGCGGAGCAAAGCCATCGCCCTCCTCGGCGGCGGCCGCCTTGGCTCCAGCCTTCGGACGGATCGGGTCCATGAGAGCCTTGATCTGCGGGCGTGAGAGCGGGCCGCTGAGGTAGCTCATCAGCCAGCGCACGGTGAAGACCACGGGATGATCTTCATGCACGTTGTTCATCAGGAACACGCGGTTGCCAAGACCGGCCAGCGTCTGCTCCATGAGCTGGCGGTCAAACTTGCCACCCGCCGTGTTCGCCGCGCCTTCCAGACCATCAAGCACACGCATCTTGTCGCGCTCCGTTTGCAGTCTTCCCAGCCACCACGTGCCGATGTTTGCCAACGCCTTGTAGTCGAGGTCTGCCGGATTCTGCGTGGCCAGCAGAATGCCCAGTCCAAACGCACGCGCCTGCTTGAGCAAAATCATGAGTGGCTTCTTCGAAGGAGGCATCGCCGTCGGCGGCAGGTAGCCGTAGATCTCATCCATGTAAAAGATCGCACGCAGAGAGGTCGTGCCCTGCTGCGCTCGCATCCACCCCAGCAGCTGGTTCATCAGCAGCGAAACAAAGAACATCCGCTCCGAATCGCTCAGATGCGCGATGCAGAAGATCGTGATGCGCGGCTTGCCCTCAGGCGTGTAGTACATGCGCTGGATGTCCAGCGCCTCGCCCTCCAGCCACGTGCTGAATCCTGGCGATGCCAGCAGGTTGTTCAGCTTCATCGCCAGCGCCGTGCGCTTGGCCTCGGGCATGAAGCTGTCGAGATCCACCACGCCGATCTTGTGCAGCGGCGGCTGCTGGATCTGACGTACCAGATTTTCCAGCGTGAGGTTCTGCCCCTTCTTCCAGCAGTACGCCACGATGTTGCTCAGCAAAATGTGCTCCGGGCTCTGGATCGGGTCCGCATTCACATTCAGCAGCCCCAGCATGGAGGACACGGTGCTTTCGATGCGGTCGCCGAGCGCTTCCGCATCATCCATCACCTCCGCAGGCGGGCAGTTCAACGAGCTCAGAATCGACACCGGCAGCCCGGCATTGCTCCCCGGCGTGTAGATCGCCATGTCCACCGTCTCACGCAGTTTCTTGATGCGGTCGGCGCTCTGCCCCCACTCACCCAGGCCCTTCTGCCACTGCGCCGCTTGCGCCGCCGCGTAATCATCCGGCGACTGCCCTTTGCGCCGCGCCTCGTCTTCATTGATCCACGGGCGAAACTCCTCCTGCGTGAGATTCGGAAAGGTGAGCAGCGCATTGCCAATGTCGCCCTTCGGATCAATCGCAATGACCGGCACCCCATCCATCGCCGCCTCTTCCAGCAGCGCTAGGCAGAGCCCCGTCTTGCCGCTGCCCGTCATGCCGAGCACCACGCCATGCGTCACCAGATCCTTTGAGTCATAGAGAATGAGGTCATCTTGGACCTTCTTGGCAGCGAGGTCGTATTCACGTCCGAGGTAGAAGGTGCCGAGCTTTTCGTATTGGTCAGGTGAGATGGGCATGGTGGGGGAAAGGTCGAAATCAGCGTGGCGGGGGCCGGTAGGATTGCAAAATGAGAATTGAAAAATGCAAAACTGAAAATGACAGGCAGGTTGAGTCCATGCGCGCCGCATACCTGCTCCTCATGACCACCGCCACTCTCTCAGCCGAAGTTTTGCCCTACCCCCAGACGCGGAAGGAGGACGTGGTGGACACGCACCATGGCGTGAAGACCGCCGATCCCTATCGCTGGTTGGAGGATGACAACTCCGAGGAAACCAAGGCCTGGGTGAAAGCGCAGAACCAAGTCACCTTTGCCTATCTTGAGAAACTGCCGCGCCGCGAGGAGATCAAGACGCGCCTGCAGAAGCTGTGGAACTACGAGCGCATGGGCCAGCCGTTTGAGCACGGTGGCCGCTGGTTCTTCACGCACAACTCGGGACTGCAAAATCAAGCGGTCCTCATGACCGCAGAGTCGCTGGAAGGAGAGTCCAAGGTGCTGCTCGATCCGAACGCGATGTCCAAAGACGGCACGACCTCCCTCTCCGATTACGCTCCGACCGAGGACGGCAAACTCATCGCCTACGGGGTCTCCGAAGCCGGGAGCGACTGGACCACCCTCCGCGTGCGCGACATCGCTACCGGTCGCGATTTGGACGACGTGGTGAAGTGGGTGAAGTTTAGCGGTGTCTCATGGCGCAAGGACGGCAGCGGCTTCTACTACTCACGTTACGATGAACCCAAGCCCGGAGCAGCGCTCACCGCGAAGAACGAATTTCACAAACTCTACTTCCACCCGCTCGGCAAACCGCAGAGCGAGGACCAGCTCATCTACGAGCGGAAAGACGAACCCAAGTGGGGCTTTGGTGGCGGCGTGACGGAAGATGGCGATTACCTCGTCATTCAGGTCTGGCTCGGCACCGAACCAAAGAACCGTGTGTTCTACCAGAAGATAGCCGGTGGCGGGCCGGTGGTGGAGTTGCTCAATGACAACGACGCGCGCTACGAATTCATCGACAACGATGGCCCCGTCTTCTATTTCCGCACCGATTTGAATGCGCCATGCTTCCAGGTCATCGCTATTGATGTGCGCAAGCCAGCGCGTGGCAACTGGCGCATCGTGGTGCCCGAGGTGCCCAAGGTTCTGCTGCAAGGCGTCAGCACCGTGGGCGGGCAGATGTTCTGCGAATACCTGCGCGATGCCAAGACGGAGGTGAAATGCTATGACCTAGCAGGCAAACTCATCCGCGACATCAAGCTGCCCGGCATCGGCAGCGCAGGCGGCTTTGGTGGTCATCGGCATGACACCTCCACCTTCTACACCTTCACCGGATTCACCGAACCTGGCGCGATCTACCGCATGGATCTCAAAACCAGCGAGAGCAAACTCTGGCGCAAGCCCCAGGTGGACTTCGACGGCTCCGCCTTCGAGACACAGCAAGTCTTCTTCCACAGCAAGGACGGCACCCAGGTGCCGATGTTCATCGTCCACAAAAAAGGCCTGAAACTCGATGGTTCCAACCCCACACTGCTCTACGGCTACGGCGGCTTCAACATCAACATGACCCCCGGCTTCTCCGTCTCCCGCGCCGTGTGGCTGGAGATGGGCGGCGTCTATGCCATGCCCAACCTGCGCGGCGGTGGCGAGTATGGCCGCGAGTGGCATCAAGCCGGCATCAAACTCGGCAAACAGAACGTGTTCGACGACTTCATCGCCGCCGCCGAATGGCTCATCGCCCACAAGTACACCACCAGCGCGAAGCTCGCGATCCAGGGCGGCAGCAACGGCGGCTTGCTCGTCGGTGCCTGCCTCACGCAGCGCCCCGAACTCTACGCCGCTGCTCTTCCCGCTGTGGGCGTGCTCGACATGCTGCGCTTCGAGAAATTCACCATCGGCTGGGGCTGGAGGAGTGACTACGGCAGCGTGGAAAACAAAGCGGAGTTCGGCGCGCTGCTCAAATACTCCCCCTATCACAATCTCAAGCCCGGCACCCACTACCCCGCCACCCTCGTCCTCACCAGCGACCACGACGACCGCGTTGTCCCCGCCCACAGCTTCAAATTCGCCGCGCGCCTGCAAGCATGCCAAGCCAAAGACGGCCCTCCCACCTTGATCCGCATCGAAACCAGCGCAGGGCACGGAGCCGGAACCGCACTCAACAAGACCATTGAGAAGACGGCTGATGAATGGGCGTTTTTGGTGAAGGTGCTAGGAGTGAATGCCCCATGATGAGACTACAGTGCGCATCAAGTACGATGGGCACTCCTGCCCGTCGATCAGCGCTCTCTTCCCACCCCAGCACCCAAGTGCAATGCCCCATTGTGGGATGGGTGTGGCGACAGCCCTGGTCTTTATACAC
This sequence comes from uncultured Verrucomicrobiota bacterium, assembly GCA_903848465.1. GTDB lineage: Bacteria > Verrucomicrobiota > Verrucomicrobiia > Verrucomicrobiales > Verrucomicrobiaceae > Prosthecobacter. The sequence goes on along the minus strand of CAINGK010000060.1, from coordinate 102 downwards.
ATCTTGAGTCAAAAAAAGCTGAAGTTTCCTCTGTACTTTTGAATTTGATGTTAATAAGTGGGAGGGCCGCTTTGCGAAGTTGGCTCTCATGGCAGAAGCAAT
>CAINGK010000059.1 GCA_903848465.1 uncultured Verrucomicrobiota bacterium | reverse complement strand
GGCGTGATCAACACCGAATAGGATCATGTCCGAACATTCTCAGCCGCCAGGCAAAGGAGGCGTGCCATCGGAAGACATTGTAGCGACAGTGATAATCTTCGTCGTGTTGGCTTCACTATCTTTTGTTGTGATGCACATTTTTGGTTAAACATGTTAGCAGCTTGATCTGACGGTTGCCACGAGCCAGCGTCCTGTAGTGCGGTCACGAAGATGCACGGCGCAAGTCTGCATCGGAGCCACCGCTTTTGTGAGGTGAAGAATGTTCTTTGGACTTTAGGCTGCCCTCCAGGCTGAGAAGGCGGTGCCGCTCCCAGGCTTGCTGTCCTGCGTAGCTTTAGCGAAGAAGGACCGGACGCTTTAAATGGCGCTGTCGCGCACAGATTCTGCCTGACGAACACCCACCTCCTGTTGTATGAGCTTTCCTGTCACCGTTCCCAAGTGCATGAAAAAGCCTGCTCAAGCCCACTCTATTGTGTATGACCGCGTGCAGTTCATTCTGTCATCGGGCCAAAGCTATGCGGCGCGTTCGGTCAACACCTCCCAGGTGGTGGTCAACTGGCTCATTGGTAGGGAGATCGTCGAGGAGCAACAACAAGGCTCGAAGCGTGCAGAATATGGCGGGCAGATCATCGCAGCCCTTGCAAAGCAGTTGAAGAAAGATGGTGTGGCAGGCTATGGCGTGCTGTCGTTGAACCTGTGCCGTCAGTTTTACCTCACCTACCCAGATTTGCCTGGAGACCCGATTCTTTACGCGTTGCGTAAAGAATCCGTGCGGACGCTTGATCCCCACAGGAAAAGTCACGCATTGCGCAGCCCATTGGGTGGTGTTGAGGACTCAGCCTCATCACTCGTGCCACGCATCATTGAGGCTGCGCGCTCAGCTTCATGGAGACCGGGCCTGCTGCACTCCGGCCTTTCCTGGACGCACTATCGCGCCCTTATGCGCGTCGGCACACCCGCAGCGCGCGCCTTCTACGAAATCGAAGCCGCACAAAATCTTTGGAAGGCTCGCGAGTTGGAGCGCCAGATCGCCAGCCTGCTTTACGAGCGTCTCGCGAAGAGCCGGGATAAGCAAGGGCTGCTGGCCCTCGCCACGAAAGGGCAGGAAATTCAGCAGCCTGCAGACGTATTTAAAGATCCTGTGGTCATCGAGTTCCTCGGCCTGCCGGAAAGCCATCGCCTCGTGGAATCCGACCTGGAGGACGCGCTGCTCTCCAATCTGCGGACCTTCTTGCTGGAACTGGGGAAAGGGTTTGCCTTCGTCGCCCGGCAGCAGCGGCTGACCCTGGAAGGGGACCACTTCTACGTTGATCTCGTCTTCTACCACACGGTGTTGAAATGCTACGTGCTGCTCGATCTGAAAGTGCGAAAACTTACACATCAGGATCTAGGGCAGATGCAGCTCTATGTGAACTACTACGATCAGGAACGCCTCACGCCGGGGGATAACCCCACGCTCGGCCTCATCCTCTGCACGGATAAAAATGATACGGCAGTGAAATACACGCTGGGCACCGGTCAGCAGAGCATTTATACCAGCCGCTACCAGCTTCATCTTCCCTCGGAGGCCGACCTCGCCGCCGAACTCCGCCGCGAGTTGGCGCTTCTCACTCCTCCACCCCAACCAGCATCTAGGCCTGCACCCCGGAAACGGGCCAAGATCGCACGGTCTGAAACGAGGAAGCGTTGATTCGGTGGCGAATCACGCGCTGCATTCGCTTTCACCTCACAATCTCCACCGTCACCGAGTGGTGATCTGACCCCATCTCTGGCCCGATCACGCGCTTCTGCACGGTCAGGCCGCCTTTGAGTAGAACGTGGTCGATGGGGATCATCATGGGTAGCTTACGGCCCCAGGTCGGTGGCCAGACGGGGTCGGCGGAGTGAAAATCGAGGCCGCCTTTTTCACGCAGCAGGCGCATGCCTTCGCACCAGGGGGTGGCGTTGAAGTCGCCAGCGACAATGACTTCGCCACTCAGGCCCGCGACGAGTGCGCCGATGCCTGACAATTGCTCCCGCCATTCGTGCGCATTCACTCCACTGATCGGGGGTTCGGGATGGGTGCCGATGAAGGTGAGCGGTCGGCCAAGGTGATCGAGATTCAGGACGAGGGTGGGAAGCTGCCAGATCGTGAAGCGGCGGACTTCAGAACTCTTCAGGGGCAGGCGGGTGTAGCAGGCGATGCCGAAATTGCCATGGAACAGCTCTTCGACACGATGCGGATACTTCACTCTCAGTGGCTCCAAATTGGGCTGCCATGTTTCATCGACTTCCAGCAGGCAGACGATGTCGGCGTCGGTCTTCAGCACATGGTCAATGGCCGCGACGTGGTTCTCGTTTTCCGTCAGCACATTGAAGACCATGAGGCGCAGCGGTTTCTCATGGGGCGCAGCCACTACCTCTGCCGTTTGGTGAAAGGCATGGATGATCTGTGCATTCCAAAGCAGGGAGATGAGCGCGATGAGCACCAGCCAGGTGCGACGACGAAACATGGCGTAGAGCACCACGAGGGCGCAGGCAATCACATACTGAAGCCGGAAGTGCGAGAGGAGATCGAACGCCCAGCCATAACGGCCCAGGCTGCCGAGCCAGGTGCAGGAGAGGGCTAAAAATGCGATGACATCACAAAGCCCGCCGGGAGAGACGGACTTTCTCAAAGGGGTTGGGTTGTCGGTTGGCGGCGCGTCGTCACTCATCGGCAATGATCCCGATCATGGCGTGATCCTGGCATGATGCACCTTCTTCTTGCACGGCGGTGCATGCCGTTCATGGATGATGGTATGGGTAAACTTCAAGATCAGATCGCAGTCGTCACCGGTGCCGGACGTGGCATCGGCAAAGCCATCGCCGAAACCTTCGCCGCCGAGGGCGCGAAAGTCGCCGTCGTCAGCCGCACACAGGCCAATGCGCAGAGCGCTGCGGACGCCATCAACGCCACCTACCCCGGTGCCGCCAAGGGCTACGCGCTGGACGTGGCCGATGGCACGGCCTGCGCTGAGGTGGGCAAGCAGATCCTCGCTGACTTTGACCATGTGGACATCCTGGTGAACAACGCCGGGGTCACCAAAGACGGCCTGCTGCTGCGCATGAGCGAAGACGACTGGGATGTGGTGCTCGACACGAATCTCAAAGGCGCTTTCAACATGGTGAAGGCCTTCCAGCGCAGCATCCTGAAGCAAAAGGGCGCGCGCATCATCAACATCAGCTCCGTCATCGGCCTCATCGGCAATGCCGGCCAGGCCAATTACGCCGCCAGCAAGGCCGGGCTGATCGGCTTTACCAAATCACTTGCCCGTGAGTTCGCCAGTCGTGGTGTCACCGCCAACGTGATCTGCCCCGGCTTCATCGCCACGGACATGACGCATGTGCTCAATGACACGCTGAAGGCGGAGATTTTGAAGAAGATCCCGCTGGGTGATCTCGGCTCCGCCGAAGACATCGCGTCCGCTGCCCTCTATCTCGCCAGCCCCGCCGCACGCTATGTGACAGGTCAGGTGCTGACTGTGGATGGTGGGATGGTGATGTGAACTAGAAACTAGATTCTAGATCCTGGATGCTAGATTCTAGCATCCAGCATCCAGCATCCAGCATCCAGCATCTAGCATCTAGCATCTAGCATCTAGCATCTAGCATCTAGCATCTAGCATCTAGCATCTAGCATCTAGCATCTAGCATCTAGCATCTAGCATCTAGCATCTAGCTACCAGTATCTAGCCCCTGTCCACCAACAGCATAGCGATGATGCTCACGGCATTGAAGGTGGCGTGGAGCATCATCGGCACCAGCAGGCAGCCGGTGATTTCATAGGCGAGGCAGAAGAGCACGGCGAGCATCCACAGAGGTAGCAGGCTGCCGACATGCAGGTGAATGATCGCAAACATGAGCGAGGAACTCAGCGCGGCAAAGGGGGCATCTGTGTAGCGTTTGAGCACACCATAGACAAAGCCGCGAAAGAGAATCTCCTCCGCGAGTGGCGCGATCAGCACCGCCATTAAGATCACGAGAGTTTTGAAGCCGATGCCGTCCGACTGCTGAAAGGCTTTCACTGTTTCCTGGGGGTCGAGGACTGGCCAGAATTTCTGCAACCAGGTGGTGGAGAGCGCCGAAACCATATTCACCGAGATCAATATGATCATGGTAAAGACTCCGGCCGTCACTACCAGCGAGCGCCAGTGCAGGTGTTGCAGTCCAAACAATTCAGCCGGATTCAGGCCGCGCACCTGAAACAGGTAGAGGAGCAGGCCCGCACAGACCGTGAGATGGAACAGCATGCCGATGATCAAGCTGCTGTCGTTGATGGCTTTATCCCCACCAGCGCCTGCGCCTTGCGGCTCTATGGAGACGATGAATAACAGCCCGATCCCGGCCAGCACGAGCAAATCGGGCGCACCATACGGGCGCGAGAGCACTGAGCCTTCATGATTCCAGGATGCTTCAGGGCGTAGGTGCCGCAGCAGCCAGTAACCGACCAGCGCCATCACTGTGGCGATGCTGACAAAGACGGACAGATCGTGGAGGACCCCGAATGTGTTGACATCCAGCATGGATCAATGCGCGAAGCTTGGCGGCAGGTAGTAGGGCACTCCTGGCAGCAGTTTTGGCAGCAGGCCGCTGCTCAGATCCAGTTGCACCTTGGCGGGCGGAGCTCCTGCCTTGGCAGAGGCCATGCCAAAGGCATCAAACAGGCTCACTTCATGCCGATACTTCACCACACCGGCATCAGCGGCTTTGCCGAGTGTGCGTGCCAGCTCATAGGCATCCTCCACGTAGCCGATTTGATCCACCAGCTTGGCGGCCAGGGCTTCACGGCCTGTCACCACGCGGCCATCGGCCACGGTGCTCTTCAGCAGCTCTTTGGGCACGCCGCGTGCCTCGGACACGATGCCGAGGAAGCGGTCATACATCTGCGTCACCAAATTCTGCACATAGACCTTTTCATCCTCACGCATGGGGCGTGCGCCGCTCAGGGAGTCCTTGAACGCGCCGCTGGTGAAGGCGGTCATGGACAGTCCCACTTTGCCAAACAGCTCGCTGTAGTTCATGGTTTCGATGATGACGCCGATGCTGGCGGTCAGCGTGGTTTCGCTCGCCACGATCTTGGTGGCACCGCAGGACACGTAGTAACCGCCGGAAGCCGCCATCGAATCCATGTAAACGACCACCGGCTTCACCTTGGCAGCTTTCTTCACGGCATTGTAAATGATGTCGGAGGCGGTGACCTCGCCACCGGGGGAGTTCACGCGCAGCACGATGGCTTTCACATTCTTGTCCGCGACGGCCTGCTCCAGCGACTGCTTGAGCGAATCCACGCTAGGCATGGATTCGGCAAACAGCCCGCTCACGGCCATGGATGAAATCACCCCATCAAGGTCGATGTGGACGATCTTGTCCTGAGTGGTTTTCTTTGCGGACTCGACGGTGACTTCGTGCAGATGTCGCTTGGGGCGTGCGGCTGAAAAGCTGGCATCTGCACCGACATTAATGTCCAGCTTGCCGAGGAACTGGCCCACGTTGAGACCGAGGCTCACAATAAGCCCTAGAAGTAGCAGGACGATCAGGCATCCATAAGATTTGTTGCTCATAATGAGCAATGCTACGCGTCACGCCCCACCTTGCCAAGCATTCACGCCACAATTTTGCCACCTTTTCAGCGGCAGGGAAGGGGGCGCAAAGTCGGGGCAGAGTTATGCTGTCGCACATCACCGAATTTCACGAATCGGAGACGGCAGCGGATGGGAAGGGGGGCACGTTGAGGTAGCAGTGCGTGCTGGGACGAAGAATTTTAGGGACGCGCACGCGCATCCCTACCAGCCCTGCGTGGCGCGGCACCTCAGGGCTGGCAGGGAACCGCTTCGTCGGGTCCGAGTTTTCGGGTCTGTCACTGCGCAGGCGCTGAAAAAGGTCCGCCGTCCTAGTCGTGGCCGACAGACAGGAGCGCAGCATCCACTTTCATTGTCTGGTGGCTACTTTTGAAAGCTTGTTCTTTGCTGGTCGCTCTTACTTGAACAACCCCTTGAGGCCTTTGAAGGAGTTGATGAGTCCCTTGGCCTTCTCCTCGATGTCATTGCCCAGCAGGTTTTCCAGCTTCACCTGGATGTCGGGTTTGACCTCGGGATGAGAGAGCGAGCCGGTGACGGTGAGGTTGAAGCTGAGTCGGCCACGGCTGTCGGAGAGGCCTTCCACCACGAGCTGCGAGAGGGCACGGTTGATCCCGCGACTGGCGATGCCCTGCATCAGGCTCTGCTTGAGGGCGTCACCACAGGACAGCCGCGTGAGCAGACCTTGCTGGTCTTTGGCGAAGTCCAGCCAGGAGCTGCGTTTGATGGTGTAATCATAGTCCGGCAGTACAAACTGCGCGTCGTCCAGGAAGCTCATCGTCTGCGAGCGGTAGAGGACGTGGGCATGCACATCTTGCGCGAGGGTGCCGCCAATGCGGATGGCGCTGATATCGATGCCGTATTTCATGAGTTTGTCGAGGTGTGGGCCCGCGGTTTCGCCGATGGTCATGTTCCCGCCGATGGAGGAGCCTCGGTCAATGGTGAGGTTCAGATCAGCCGCAGGCGACCACATCCGCGTGGAGGGATCAATGGGATTGACCTCGCCGTCGCCGTGCAGCGTCATCTCGGCAAAACGCACCTGCCGGGTTTGGCCACCAATTTTGGTCACGCCATCCACCACCGCTTTGGCCGCGAGGCGAACGTGCAGGTGGTTGTGCGCCAGGAGACTATCGGGGTCGATGTCGATCTCGGTGAGTGAAAAATTGAAGCCGCTGATGTCCGCGCTGAATTGCGAATCCGCGCCCTGATTGGTGATGCGGAAGTGCGCATTCTCGATGCTGATTTCCTGCAACGACAGGCGTTGCGCATTGGGCTGCGATTCATCAGGGCGCGCGATGGGAGGGGTGGTCAAAGCGGGTGGCGGTTCACCTGGCGCAGGCACGGCGGATGCAGGGGGTGCGACAGCGGGCGGGGCTGGTTGGAGCGGCTCGTTCTGCTGCATCAGGGCCAGTTTTTCCGGTGGTGGCTGAAGGAGCTTTTGCAACGAGCTGCCTTCCTGCGGGCTGATGCTTTCCTGCACCTCCAGGCCGATGAAACGTAGGACGCGCGGGAGAAACTGCCGGTTCCACAGGCCCTGCGGGACCAGCTCCAGATAGGCCATTTCGATCTGGACCGGTGCATGCTCCAGCGGCGGCCGTGTGGCGACGGTTGTGCCGGCGTATTGATCACGCGGCCCGATTTTGATGCCCGACAGCCGCAGGGTGGGGGGCCAGGAGAAGATGGAAAGCGTCACCTCGTCCAATTGGGCGCGCGCATTGATGTTCTTCTCGGTTTCGAGGATGAGCCGTTCCTTGTTCACATACTGGCGCAGCCACCAGACGCCGCCCAGGGGCGCAGCCACGGCGAGCAGCAGCCCAAGACCGAACACGATAACCAAGATGCGGGAAAGCTTCATGCCGTTGAGCATAAGCAGGTGCGCGCGATTTGAAATTTGAGATTTGAAATTTGCATTGGCAAATCCCGGCTATTGTCGCGCCCCCGTTTCCATTCCGCCCTGCGCGGTGGAACGGTCCGCACCCACTCCTTCCTTCCATGTCCATTCGCGTCCGCTTTGCTCCTTCCCCCACCGGTGATCTTCATGTCGGAGGTGCCCGCACGGCCTTGTTCAACTGGCTCATGGCCCGCAAGAACGGCGGCACCTTCATCCTGCGCGTGGAAGACACCGACGGCGCACGCAACACGGCAGAAGCTGCCGCTGGCATCATCAAAGGCATGCGCTGGCTCGGGCTGGACTGGGATGAAGGCCCCGAAGTCGGCGGCGACTGCGGCCCGTATTTCCAAAGCCAGCGCAAGGACATCTACGACGCCTACTTCAAGAAGCTGGAAGACGCCGGGCGCGTGTATGCCGAGCACGACGGCGCGATGCGCTTCAAATTCAGCCGCACTGCCATCACCGTGCATGACCTGGTCTGTGGGGACGTGACCTTTGCGCCCACGGAGGAGCCGGACATGACCATCCGCCGCCCAGACGGCAGCTACATCTTCCATTTCGTGAACGTGGTGGATGACATCGAGATGCGCATGACGCACGTCATTCGCGGTGAAGATCACCTCTCCAACACCTGGAAGCACATCGACCTCTTCAACGCCTTCGGTGCCACGCCGCCGACCTACGCGCACATCCCGCTGATCCTCAACCCGGACGGCACCAAGATGAGCAAGCGCGATGAAGGCAGCGCCATCGAGCACAGCTACATGAATGCAGGCTTCCTCCCTGCCGCCGTGTTCAACTACCTCTGCATGCTCGGCTGGACGCCGAAGGCCGAGAGCGAAAAGCTCTCGCGCACCGAGTTGACCGCGCTGTTTGACGCCGACGCCATTCACAGCAGCAACGCCAAGTTTGATCTCAAAAAAGCCCAGTGGTTCAATGCTCAGTACCTGCGTGAACTCAGCCCTGCGGACCTGCTCCAGCACGCCCGCCCCTTCCTCACCGCCAAAGGCCTGTCCTGGACCGATGACGCCATGGCCGCTGCCGCCGTGCATAGCGTGCGCGAAAAGGTGAGTCTCCTCACCGAACTGCCCGAGTGGGTGCATTACTTCTTCCGCGAGGATTACCCCTTCGAGGCCGATGTGGTAACCAAGCTCAAAGCCAAACCCGAAAACGCCAGCCTGCTGAAGGCCGCCAGCGACCACCTCGCCCAAGCCACCGAGTGGACCGAGCAGAGTGTGCATGATGCCGTCGAAGCCGCCGCAAAGACCTTAAGCGTCAAACCCGGTACCATGATGCCGCTGCTGCGCTTTGCCCTGAGTGGTCAGTCACGCGGTCCGGGCGTGACCACGATTGCGCATTTGATTGGCAAGGAGAAGACCCACGCGCGGATTCAGCGGGCGCTGGCGGAGGTGCTGGGGGCGTAGGTTGCGACAGCCAACGCTCCGGCGCTGGGGAAGTTCCAGACTCCTTGTTTCAAGACCTCGCTGCGAATTGCCAAAACCTGGGTAGTGGGGGAGGTTTTGGAGGTTTCGGAGGTTTTGGAGGTTGTTTTTGGAGGGAGAGAATATTTTTCGCGGGTAGGGGTGGTGGAACGGTGAAGCTGTTGTGCAATTCAATGCATGACTTCGCTGCGGATGGCGAGCTAACGCAATCCTGACCTCCCGAGTGAGCTATAGCTCGTGAGTACTATCCTCCGAGGTGAAAAACCGCCCATCGGAACCTCCCCACCAGGACCTGAGTATTGAGGGTTTCGAAGGTTCATACTGGATGGAGAGATATTATTTCATATCCGGCAGGAGTGGGATCATCTTGATCCCTTCTGGATCTGAGTCAGCAAGATGATCCATCAAAGGAGCATTCATCACTCAATGTCGTTAAGTTAAGCAAAATAGACTGCGAAGGTGCATTTTGCACAACGCGAATGAGCACGAATAGCCGCGAATTTTTCACGAATTTCAGAGTTCAGAATTCCTCTGCATTCGCGGTCATTCGTGACCATTCGCGTTTAAAATCTTAACTTAGCGACATTGATTCATCACTGGTATTATTGTAGCACCGCTATGCGGTCCAACCGTGCTTGCGACTGTGTATCATTTTAAGTGTGGCTACCTACCTGCATGCCATTCAATGAATGTCACTTTTGTGGATTCCTTCAATCCACTGGCAGGTTCATCCTTCACTGTCTTGCTGAGAAGCATGGAGCTTCTCTCATCCCTTCCCGGTGAAAATCATTTCACCTACCCAGAATGAACCTCCAAAACCTCCGAAACCTCCAAAACCCAGATGGAGGAGCGGAGGTTTCGGTGGTTCCGATGGGCAGTTTTTCGCCAGGGAGGAAAGTACACACGAGTTTGAGTTAGCTCTGAAGTACCAACTTGCGTTCCCGCACCCACGGTTGCGAAGCCGTGCAGTGAATTGCTCAACGACTTATCCACTCCAGGCCTCTCACCCACAAAAAATATTCTCCCCCTCCAGAATGAACCTCCAAAACCTCCAAAACCTCCAAAACCTCCGAAACCTTCAATGCCATGCCCCGGTAGTTTACGTCAGCGCAAACAGAAGCCGCCCGAAGAACACGGCGGCGACCATGCCGATGAAGTCGGCGGTGAGACCGGCGACGAGGGCGTGGCGGAAGCGGCGGATGCCGACGCTGCCAAAATAGACGGTCAGCACGTAGAAGGTCGTCTCGGTGGAGCCGTAGAGGATGCCGGCGGTGAACTTCACCATCTCGCTCAAATCTGGCCGCGTGAGGATCTCGTTGAGGATGCCCTGGGCACCGGAGCCGCTGAGTGGTCGCATGAGCGCTAGCGAGAGCAGTTCGACGGGGAAGCCGAGCATGTTCAGCACCGGGGCCAGCAGGTATTCGAGCAGTTGAAAGGCGCCCGATTCACGTAAAATCGCCAGCATGGCCAGCATCGCCACGAGGTAGGGCATGATGCGGACGGCTACCTGGAAGCCTTCCTTGGCACCCTCGACAAACTCTTCATACACCTTCACGCCGCGCGCCCAGGCCACGCCGACGGCGAGGATGAGGATGGCGGGAATGGCGAGGCCGGAGGCTCCATCCATCATGCGCCGCCACACGGGCGTCTCCGCCTTCACCTGCGTGGCGACAGCGGCCTTGGCTTCAGCCTTGTTCAAAGCGAGGGTCTTCTCCGCTTCGGCTTTGCGCTGCGCGGATTTTTCAAGCACGGCGGAGAGGCCGGTCTGGTTCAGGACGTTCTGCCGCCAGGAGGGCGGACCGAGTTCGAGGGCCGAGACGCCGATGAACAAGGTGCCGAGCAAGATGAGCCAGAACTTCCCCTTGGGCGTGATGCCCACAGCCTTGGATGCAGTGCTCTGGGTTTCAGTGACGACTTCATCGGGCTGCGCCACGAATCCGGGCAGGCGCTGAAAGCTCTTCGCTGCGATCACCGCCGCTACGGAGGCGCAGGCGGTGGCGAGGATGGTGGGCACAATGACGCGGAAGCTGTGGCTCACGCCGGCGGCATTGAGGAAATTCATCGCCGTCATGGGGATGAGCGTGAAGGCTCCGGTATTGAGGGCGAGGAAGGTGATCATCGCATTGCTGGCGCTCTGCTTGTGCGGGTTCAGTTCCTGGAGATGGCCCATGGCCTTGAGGCCCAGCGGCGTCGCGTTGTTGGAGAGTCCCAGCATGTTGGCGGAGAGGTTCATCACAATGGAGCTCATGGCGGGGTGGCCGGTCGGCACGTCGGGAAACAGGCGGCGGAGCAGGGGCGAGAGCACGCGCACCACGGCCTCCAGGACGCCTGCTTTTTCCAGCAGGCGCAGCACCCCAAGCCAGAACATCATCATGCCCGCCAGCGGCAGGGCGATGCCCATGACGGCTTTTTCAGCGCCCTTCATCGCGGCATCAATGACACTGGCCTCACCTGAAATGCGACCGACGAGGCCAGCGACGAGGAGACCGATGAAGAGGAGGGTGGCCCAAATGTAGTTCAGCATGGGATAGCGGAAAATGTGACAACGTTGTAGCCAGAGGCGGTGGTAATGCGTAAACGTTTCTACGCCAGCCTCAAGCGCCAACTGCCCCTACCTTCGTTCATGCCCTGTCCTATCCAGCTCGCCAGCAAGCTCAGCGGCCTCAGCCAGCACGTGATCCGCATCTGGGAGCGCCGCTACAGCGCCTTGAGCCCCAGCCGCACCGGCACAAACCGGCGCATGTACTGCGATGAGGCCGTGAAGCGCTTGAGATTGTTGAAGACGCTCACGGAGAATGGTCATCGCATCGGTGGCGTAGCGCGGCTTGAGACGGCGGAATTGGAGGAGCTCGTCAAAAACTTGCTGGTTATTCCGGCGGACCCCACCGCCCCTGTGTCCGTCAGCGATCTGCCGCCAGCGGAACCTCTGATGCAGCCAGAGAAATTCATTGAGGCCGCCATTGCCGCGTCAAAGCGCTACGACTGCGAGGGCCTCCGGCGCGTGCTGCTCCAGGCGCGGCTACAGCTCGGTCAGCGCGGCATGCTGCATCGGGTGATTTGCCCGCTGATTATCCAGATCGGCAACAACTGGCAGCAAGGCGAGATGCGCCCCAGCCATGAACACATTGCCACGGCGGTGATCCGCGAGCTGCTCCTCACCCCGGTGCCGGGTAGCCAGACTCCCGTGCATGCGCCAGAGCTTGTGGTGGCGACGCCCGCAGGGGAATTGCACGAAATGGGGGCATTGATCGTTGCCGCCTCCGCTCGTGATCTGGGCTGGTATGTGACCTACCTCGGGCCAAATCTGCCCGTGGAAGAAATCGCCGCCTGCGCCATCGCCCGGCACGCCACCGCCGTGGCTCTCAGCGTGGTTTATCCGGAGAACTGCCCGGTCATCGTGGACAAGCTGCGTCGCATGCGCGAGCTGCTGCCGCCTTCCATGCGTTTCATCGTCGGCGGACGGGCGTCGGCAGGCTACCGCGCCGCTTTGCCCGACGCTGCCATTCAGTGGGTTAGCTGCCTCCACGGTCTGGACGAAGCTTTATGCAAGAATCCGGTGTGACAATGTTGCACGCGGCGCGACTCCCTTTAGTCTGCCAGCCTCATGCTTTTATACCGCACCTCCTCCGGCAACTTCATCCAAACCGCGACCGCTTGGCACGCCGTGCCGGAAACCAACTGGGACGCGCTGCTCGATCTCGTGGGTCTCTCCGCCTATCTTGCGCAGATTGCCGCGAGCACGCCCGTGGTGGACGCGCCAGCACCGGAAAGCATCCTGGCCCCCATTGTTTCCCAGGAAGTGTGGGCCGCAGGAGTCACCTACTTCCGCAGCCGCACCGCCCGCATGGAGGAGAGCAAAGATGCTGGCGGCGGCAGCTTCTATGACCGCGTCTATGCGGCGGAGCGCCCAGAAATCTTTTTCAAAGCCACGCCGCAGCGCGTGGCGCACCCAGGGCAGGCGATGCACCTGCGCAGCGACTCCAAGTGGATGGTGCCCGAGCCTGAGCTGACGCTCTGCATCAATTCCCGTGGCGAGATCATCGGCTACACCGTGGGCAATGACCTTTCCTGCCGCGACATCGAAGGCGAAAACCCGCTCTACCTGCCGCAGGCCAAGTGCTTCAAACTCTGCGCCGCACTCGGCCCAGCGATCTTGATTCAAAACGAACCGCCAGCACCCACGACGCGCATTCATTTGCAGATCGACCGCGCCGGAGTCGCCGCCTTTGAAGGCGAAACGACGGTGTCGCAGCTCAAGCGCACGCCCGCTGAACTCGCCGGCTTCCTCTTCCGCGACAACACCTTTCCCACCGGCACCTTCCTCATGACCGGCACCGGCATCGTCCCCGGAGATGAATTCACCCTGCAAAGCGGCGATGTCATCAGCATCACCATTGAAGGCATTGGCACGCTGGTGAATCCGATGGCATAACCGACTCTTCAATAAGACCACTCCCTCAACCATGACACTCACCGGACATCACTACATCGCGGGTCGCGAAGCGGCTCCCCACGGCCATCTGTTTCACGCCTTCAATCCCACCACCAGCGCCCAGCTTGAACCCGTCTTTGGCGATGCCACGCACGCGGAGGCCGATGAGGCCATGCAGGCGGCGGAGGGTGCCTTTGATGCGCTGCGTCTCGCGGCACCCGAGACACGCGCGAAGCTGCTGGATACGATTGCTGATGAAATCACCGCTTTGGGAGATGCGCTGCTGGAGCGCGCCCATGCCGAGTGCGCACTGCCGATGGCCCGCCTGACCGGCGAGCGCGGTCGAGCGATTGGCCAACTCAAGCTCTTCGCGGGTTTGATCCGTGAAGGCTCCTGGGCAAATGCTTGTGTGGACCATGCCATCCCAGACCGCCAGCCGCTGCCGAAGCCGGATGTGCGCCGGGTGATGCTGCCCATCGGACCTGTGGTGGTGTTTGGCGCGAGCAATTTCCCTTTTGCCATCGGCGTCATCGGTACGGATGCTGTCTGTGCGCTGGCGGCGGGTTGCCCAGTGGTCGTCAAAGGGCATCCGGCCCATCCCGGCACCTGCGAGATGCTCGCGCGTGCGGTGCTGTCGGCTCTGCACAAGGTAGGGCTGCCTGCCGGTTGTTTCTCGCTGCTGCATGGCAAGGGCAATGACATCGGCACCACGCTGACCAAACACCCACTCACGCAGGCCGTGGCCTTCACCGGTTCCCTACGTGGTGGCCGTGCGCTGATGGACGTGGCGGCGGCGCGTGCGCACCCGATCCCGGTGTATGCCGAGATGGGCTCGGTGAATCCGGTGTTTGTTCTGCCAGGAGCGCTCAAAGAGCGTGCCTCGAAAATCGCTGAAGCTTACGTGGGTTCGGTGACGATGGGCGTGGGACAGTTCTGCACGAATCCTGCGGTCGTTTTGGGCCTGCAGGGCGAGGATTTGAACCAGTTCATCAGCAACTCAGCGGCGCTTGCCGCCAAGGTGGCCCCGCAGACGATGCTGCATCGCGGCATCTGCGAAGCCTACGACGCTGGCACTGCCGTGTGGCAGACGGTGAAGGGGCTGCAGCTTGCCGGTGAGTCGGAAACGCCAACCAGCGAAACCGCTTCCCAGGCTGCTTGCCGCATCTTCACCACGACGATCGACGTGCTGGAGGCCAATGACGAACTGCGCCGCGAGGTGTTTGGCCCGTGCTCGATCATCACGAAATGCGCCAGCCTCGAAGACATGCTGCGCTATGCCAACAGCCTCGAAGGCCAGCTCACCGCCACGATCCAAGGCACCGAGCAGGATCTGCGCGACTTCGCCCCGCTGATCCGTGTGCTGGAGCGCAAGGTAGGCCGCATCATCTTCAACGGTTTCCCCACCGGCATCGAAGTCTGCCCCTCCATGCATCACGGCGGCCCGTATCCAGCCGCCAGCCACAGTTTCTTCACCAGCATCGGCTCCGGCAGCATCTACCGCTTCGTGCGTCCCGTGTGCTACCAGGGCTTCCCAGAAGAAGCACTTCCTGACTTGATCAAAGATGCCAATCCATCCGGTGCGATGCGCATCGTGGATGGGGTGATGGTGCGGTGAGGTGGATTCCACTAAGAGTCGGTTTCGAAAGAGGGATTGATGCCGACTATAGCTCGTTGTAAACTCTGCCTTAAATTCATGCCGGGCAGACGCACACGATTCAACTCTAAACGCAAAATCGCCGAGGCGCCGCCACCCAAGGAGGCGCTGAAGCTTTTGGAAAAGGAGGTGCGCTACGGTGGTAAACCAGAACATAAGCGAAATCCGGGGGATTTCCGCCTGAGTCCGCCTGCGCGACCGCGCCGGGACAAATCGCTTTGTGATGATGCGGGTATTTTTCTGCGGTCACGTGCTCTGGAACTGCTCCGCGCTGGAGTCCGCCGCGGTCTGATCAGTGCCTGGGACGGAACCAGTTACCCGCAAAACATTTGGTCAATGACCGAGGATGGCATTCCGTTGGAGGCACAACTCGAAAACGCAGGCAATGGAACCTATCATGGCTATCCTCTGATGGAGAATGACCCGTTCAGAAAGACTGTGATCGAAAAGTGGTCCGAATCAAAAGACGTGAATGACTGACGAACTGAAAATTGAGTATGAATGGCTGGACCGGCCTGAAGGCGATCTTGAGGCTGGCCGCGCCTGTGAGGCTGTGATCGGGATTCGTTTAGGCGATGAGTATTTGACACGGCTCGACGACTCATGGGGACAAACCGTGAGAAACCAAATGCGGGTCTCTGCTCACACACTGGCTACGTGGTTTGCAAGCAACTGGTGGCGGTTGCGCTGGGAGCCTGAAACCCCAGGTTCAAGGCGGGATGTGGACTGGCGTATGTCACATTGCATGGCAGCAGCCGGGGCAGGCTATGTCTGGCCCAATGTGATCTTCGCGAGTGATGGTGATTCGTTGGCGGTGGCTTCTCGTCCAGGGCGCAAGGCGGTTGCATTCGAACCTGTGCGTTATTTGAATCGAATCGATGGCAGAATATCCGCCGAGGAGTTCGAGCGTTCGGTGGATCAATTTTTGGAAGGAGTTCTCTCACGCCTTTATTCCATGAATGTGCCGGGAGATGATTTGCTGGAGCTTTGGACTGAAGTGATGAGGGAACGCCAAGACCCCAAACTGACCCAATGGCGGAAACTGGAAGCTTTATGTGGTTATGACCCTGACGAAGCTCCTGCTGCGATCATTGAACTTTTGCGCGATGATAATGCTGGCCTCGGCGGGGAAGCATTGGAGGAGGTGGCTGCGGTCGGACGTCATGCAACCGCCAAATTGCTCAAGCCGATCCTTTCGCTTGCGAAAGCCGTCGCGGCCCCCCGTGCCGGTGGTTTTCGTGGTTCTATGCCGACGTTGACGAATAAACCACGCATTGCGGCAGGTGAGAGGCCTTGGCAGGCTGCGACCAAACTAGCCCAATTTGCCCGGAAAGAGTGGGGCTTGGAAAATAAACCCATCAAGGACAAAGTTCTTGCGGGCTTGCTCGGATTGAAATCTGCGGTCTTTGCTGAGCGCGCCAAGTCCACCGCCTTGCCTCTGGCTTTGCGGGCTGGCACCAGCGACAGTTTCGACATTTATTTCAACAGTTCATGGGCAACCAGCCGTCGCTTTGCTTGCTCCAGGCTTATAGGCGACCATCTTTACTTTCGCAATCAAGGACGCCTTATTCCAGCAACAGATGCCAAGACCTCACGTCAGCAGTTTCAACGTGCTTTTGCGCAGGAATTGCTCTGCCCCTTCGATGCACTGTTGGAGAAGATCCAAACTGAGCAACCGAATGAAGAGGACATCTCTGAGGCTGCAGCTTACTTTGAGGTGTCGCCACTGATGGTGGAGACCACTTTGGTCAACAAAGGTGAGCTAGACCGAGAGGTATTGAGTTGGAGAGACTGAGGTCGTGCCACTCGTGTGCAGGCAAGGCTCCATCCCCTACCGCTCCTTCTTCGTATTCGACGGCGCGTTGAGAAACTTGCGCATGTCGTTGAAGATGCTGTCCGGGCCTTCCTGCGTTTGCGCGTGGGTGCGTACGCCTTCAAACCACTCCTGGGTGCTGGGCGAA
The DNA here is from genome assembly GCA_903848465.1 of uncultured Verrucomicrobiota bacterium. Lineage (GTDB taxonomy): Bacteria > Verrucomicrobiota > Verrucomicrobiia > Verrucomicrobiales > Verrucomicrobiaceae > Prosthecobacter. The sequence goes on along the minus strand of CAINGK010000059.1, from coordinate 27,969 downwards.
TGCGCTTTGGCTACGGCAAGCAGCAGTTCGAGGGTGATCGGCACGGGCTGTCCGGTGTGAATGGCGGCGGAGAGGGCGAGTTCGGCGGCGCGATCAAAGACCCACTTCAAATCGGCTCCTGAGAAGCCGTTGGTGGCTTCGATCAGTTCCGCGTTGTCGAATTCGGCGATGGGTTTGTCCTTGGCCAGCAGTTCGATGATCTGGGCACGGGCGGGGGCATCCGGTGGGGCGACGAAGATGGCCTGGTCAAAACGACCGGGGCGGCGGAAGGCAGGATCAAGCGCCCAAGGCTGGTTCGTGGCACCGATGACGAGGATGCGCTGGTTTTCACTGCGGATGCCATCCATCTCGTGCAGGAACTGGTTCACCAGATTGCGCATCTGGCTTTCGCGGATCTGCCGACGGTCCATGGCAAGGGAGTCGATGTCATCAAAGACGAGCACGCAGGGGGCATTGGCACGCGCGGTTTCGAAGATCTGATGCAGGTTGCGCTCGGTGCTGCCAAAGTAGGGGTCGAAAATCTCGTGCAGACCGACGGAGAGGTAATTGCACGGTACTTCACCCGCGACGGCGCGGAGGATCAGGGTCTTGCCGCAGCCTGGAGGGCCATAAATCAGAATGCCGCCACCGGTTTTACGGCCGTAGGCTTTGTAGAGATCGGGGAACTGCAGTGGGTAGGTGATTTTGAGGCGGATTTCCTCTTTCAGTTCCTCCATGCCGCCGACGTCCGCAAAGGTCACGTTGCCACGCTCGGGGTCGCCGGGGGCATAGAAGGTCTCAGGCCGCCAGTCATAGGGGGGATCATCAAAGGGGTCTTCGAAGAACTCATCCTGATCGCCACCGTTGCCTGAAACAGGAATTTCCTGGCCGGTAGGTTCCGGTGCCGGGGCAGGGGCGGTTTTGCGGGCGTCACGTGCGGTGCGGCCAAGCTCACGCTCAAGCGCCGGGTCGCTCATGGTGCCGTCGATCTGGGCGGCACGGTCAAAGTGTTCGATGGCCTTGGCGCGGTCGCCTTCGCTCAAATAGACGCGGCTCAGCAGCAGATGCGCCTGGGCGTTGGTAGGCTCTAAAAAGATGACGCGCTCGGCACGCACGGCGGCCCCAGAGGTGTCTCCCTCCATGAACAACACCTTGGCGATGCCCAGCATGGCATCGGTCTGGTCTGAATCCTGTTCCAAGGCACGGGTAAAGACCTCACGGGCCTCGTCCAGGTGCAATTCCTCCAGGCAGGCACGACCATAGAGCAGCAGCAACGACAGGTTGTTCGGTGACTGAGTCAGGGCGTCCCGGAGTGCGGTGGAGTTTGGCATGATTGTAAGGGTGAGACAGCCGCGAAGGCGATCCTGCTGAGATTTAAGAGCGCACAGAGCGTGCCGCCAATGATTTCTTGGTGCAGCTCTGTGCATTTAGGTTGTTTGTGATGCCCCGAAAAAGATACGCAGAGGAGCGGCCTTTGGATCAAGCTTGTCATTTGTGCGCTACGAAGCATGGTAAATGAGGTTATTGCCTGTGATGACAATGAAAGCCTCTCTCCTTTTCCTGCTGGTGCTGGGGACCGCCGTCTCATACGCTGCACCGGATCAAGCGGCAGACCCCTTGCTCTCGCCTGAGCTCGTACTCTGCCTGCGCCCCTTGCGGATGGCTCAGCAGCCCGCTGTGACGGATGCGCTGGAAAGCGTGAAACGGCTCAAGTCGTTTGCCGAAAAAAAAGAAGGCATGGCCAAGCGCGCCGTCGATGCGCTGGTGTTTATTTTCTCAGACCTCTTTCAAAAGGAAATGGAACTCGCTACGGCAGAGAACGCTCTAGCCAAGGCTGAGCGGCAGGCTCTGGCCAAGGAAAAACTGGCTGTGCGTGCTGAGACGGTGGGCAGTGGGCTTTCCGGGCCGAATCCGCAACTTGCGGTGATGTATCGCAAAGAGGTGGCGGACATCCGTGGCAGGGCGACCAAGCAGCGAGATGCAGCGCTGGATAAGCTGAAGGAAAAAATCAATGCCTACAACCTCTCGGTGGGCTACTTCCAGAGCCAGGGAAATACCGAGGTGGTGCTCGCGCTGGCGAGTTCGCTGTTTGCAGTCATTGATCGTCACCTGCCTGGGTTTGAGTTCAAACCCACGGTGTCGCGTGAATGGATTGAGGAACAGAAGCGAACAGAGGCCTGAAGCGGAGCGATAGAGGTAAGCGCCCTATCGCTCTGACTGGGGGCTGTCCGTGCTTACCACTTCTTCTTGAAGCCGCCGCCACCGCCGCCGAAGCGGTTGCCGCCGCCACCACCGAAGGGGCGCTTGGGTGGGCCGCCGAAGCCACCACCAGCACCACCGCCTGCGTCTTCGCGGCGTGGGCCGTCGTCACCACCACCGCCACCGTAACCGGGACTTGGGCCTTCGCCCTCACGCTGCTGCCAGGGTTTGCTGCCAAAGCCGGGCTTTTTGAAGCCGCCGCCGCCGCCACCTTGGTATCCGCCGCCGCCACCAGCTCCGCCGCCGTAGCCTTTGAAGACAGTGCCTGGGCCGCCGCCTTTGTTGAAGCCGCCGCCACCACCACCGCCGTAGCCGCCTTTGTTGAAGCCGCCGCCGCCACCACCACCACCGTAGCCGCCTTTATTAAAGCCGCCGTTAAAGCCGCCGCCACCGCCGCCGAAGCCGGGTTTCTTGATGAAGCCGCCGCCACCGCCGAAGCGCTTGGGGCGGATGCCGCTGATGTCGTCCGGACGGTCCGCATGGTCCATGCGCACGTCACGACCGCGCAGTTGCGCGCCTTTGACGCCTTCGAGCACGGCTTCCACGGAGTCTCCGGGGATTTCGACGAAGCTGCATTTCTCCAGCACGTCGATGGCGCCGATGCTGCCGGGGGTCAGATCTTGAATGGTGTTGTAGAGCATGCCAGCGATGTCCTGGGGACGCACCTGATCCATGCCGCCCACGTTGATGAACAGACGCACCATGCCGGAGCGCGGGCCTTTCTGCACGTAGCTGCTCTGCTTGCGCGGCACGCGTTCTTCCTCGTGGTCGCTTTCGAATTCGTTGTCAAACTTGGCCGGGCGCACCGCTGGGGCCGCTGCCTGATGGTTCGTGGGACCGGCGTCCTCTTCGTGGCTGGACTCCTCGCGCTGGGCTGGCGCGGCTGGGGTAGGGGCCGCGTATTCTGCGCTGTTGTTTTCCACGGGTGCGGAGCCTTCCGCAGAAACGGCTGCGGGAGCTGGAGCTTCCGTGCCTTCAGTGGCAGGCGCTGGGGCTTCGGAGCCTTCCGTCACGGCTGCAACCGGGGCAGGGGCTGCCTGCTGCGGAGCGGGAGCGGGCTGCGGCGTGGGGCGCGGCGCGGGAGCGGCTGCCGGGGCGCGGGGCTTGAAGTCGCGCTGCGGGGCGTCGTTCTTCCGTCCGGTGCGATCTTCCACGATCTGCTCGGTCTCACGCACCTGGTCTTTCATGAGCAGGTCCATGAGCGCGCTGGCGATCTCTGTGGGGGAGAAGCCGATGTCCAGCAGGCGCTGGATGCTGTGCTCGTGGTTGGCGTAGTTGGCACCTTCCAGCACGGCTTTGACCTTGTCGAAGGTCTTGTCCACGCGGGTGGCTTCCAGTTCTTCCTGGGAGGGCACCTTGGCGCGCTCCACGCGGATGTTGATGAAGCGCTGGATGCGCTGCATCAGATAAATTTCACGACCTGCCACGAGGCTGAAGGCCTTGCCGCTGCGCCCTGCACGACCGGTGCGGCCGATGCGGTGTACGTAGTCTTCCGCGTCATACGGCAGCTCAAGATTGACGATGAGATCAATGTCGTTCACGTCCAGGCCACGGGCAGCCACGTCCGTAGCCACGAGCACTTCGACGTTGCCGCTGCGGAAGTTGCGCATCACGCGCTCGCGCATCGTCTGATTGATGTCGCCATGCAGGCGGTCGGCGGCGTAGCCACGGGCCACGAGGGCGTCGGTGGCGTCATCCACAGCACGCTTGGTATTAGCGAACACGATAGTGAGGCGCGGGGCCTCGATGTCGATCACGCGGCAGAGCACTTCCAGCTTGGAGCGGCCCTGCACTTCGTAGTAGCGCTGCTCCACAGTGGCCACGGTCAGCGCCTTCTGCTGAATGGTGATGGTCGCGGCGTTGGTCGTGTAGTTTTCCACCAGGCGGCGGATGCGCGGCTCAAAGGTGGCGGAGAAGAAGATGGTCTGGCGCTCTTTCGGCACGGCGGCCATGAGGCGGTCGATGTCGTCGCTGAAGCCCATGTCGAGCATTTCATCCGCTTCATCAAAGACGAGCGTCTTGAGGGCGTCGAACTTCAGCAGCCCGCGCTCCATGAAGTCAAGAATACGGCCGGGGGTGCCGACGACGATCTGGGAGCCGCTCTGCAAAGCACGGATCTGGCGGTCATAGGAAGCACCGCCGTACACTGGCGTGGCGCGCACGCCTTCCTTAAAGGAGGCCAGCTTGTGGATCTCCGCGCAGACCTGCATGGCCAGCTCGCGGGTGGGGCAGAGAATGAGAGCCTGCACTGCGCGCTTGGAGCCATCGACGCCCTGCACCACAGGAATGCCGAAGGCCATGGTTTTGCCGGAACCGGTCTGGCTCTGTCCCACGACGTCACGTCCGGTGAGTGCCACAGGAATGGCTTCAGCCTGGATGGGTGAGGGCTGCTCAAAGCCAAGAGATTTAACGGCTTCAAGAAGCTCGGGGGCGATTCCCAGTTCAGGGAAGGTGTGGGTACTCATAAAAAAACAAAACGTGTCCCCCGGGGTATTTGGGGGCGGTCATAGTCTCATCAATAGGGGATATAGCAAGGTGTTTGATCTTGAGGCCCCTGGGTGGGCATGGCTTGCGCATGAAGTTGGAGGCTTGCGTAGCTGCGCTAGGAGTGACGAATCTCTACCTCCAGTGGCTTGAGTCCTTCCCTCAATTCCTGCTGGTCTTTTTCAGCAGCTTCTGAGAAGATGCACACATGAATACGCTCAGCCCCCCCTTTGACCGGATGTCCGTCAGTCGCCGCGAGATCCTGCGTGCCTTGGGTGCCACTGCGGCGTTCACCGCCTTTCCCGCTTTGCGTGCCGCACCGGCTGGCAAGGACTCCCTGGCCACTCAGTTCTACAAGAGCCTCAGCGAGGAGCAGCGTGCGAAGATCGTCCTCCCGCTCGACCACCCGCAGCGTGGCTTCGTGAGCAATTGGTGGTACATCTGCCCCGAGCAACGCCTGAATACTTTCTACACCAAGGATCAGCAGGACCTCGTGCGGCAGATCTTCGAATCCCTGCACCATCCCGATTATCGCGAAAAGATGAACTGGCAGGTGCAGAAGGATCTGATGGGCAACATCAAAAACACCCCCTCGGTGGGCTTTTTTGGCACCCCTGCGGCTGCCGACTTTGAATTCATCTACACCGGCCATCACGTCACCCGACGCTGCCAGGCCCACACCGACCAGGGCCTCGGCTTTGGCGGACGGCCCATCTTCTATGGCAATTTTGCCAAAGCTTTCCGCGAATCCAAGGACCATGAGGGCAATCCCTTCTGGTATCAGGGCCTCATCTTCAACGAATTCGTCCATGCTCTCGACGGCAAGCAGCAGGAAAAAATCCTCGTCGGTCGCGAACCCCGGCCCGAGAGCCCTGCAAAGGTCATCGAGAAACGCAAGACCGACCTCCCTGGACTCTGCGGCGCAGATCTCAGCAAAGACCAGCAGGCCAAGCTCCTCGACACCATGCGCCGCATGCTGGTCTGCTTCCGTCCAGAGGATGTCGCCGCCACCATGAAGACCATTGAGGACAAAAAGCTCGTGGAGCGTGTCTTTGTCTCCTGCTACGGTGGAGCCTACGACATCGGTGCCGACAAAGTCTGGGACACCTGGCAGATCGAAAGCCCTGAGTTTGTCTGGTACTTCCGTGGCTATCCCCACATCCACGGGTACTTCCATCTTCCTGTGTAGCCAGGGCAGGGGAGCAGTCGGTCTTTGGCTTGCAATAACGTGCGGCAATATTGGTGATTTGATTGCATAATTAGACTAATTAAATTCAAGGCTAAGTCCATGATTTTGAGATTATTGTGTCGGTTTGATATGATAAGCGCTTAAGGCAAGGTTTTTCGGGGGATATTACCACTTCCGTGTCAATAGCTCAGGAGGAGCTGCCCCTGCGAACGGTGCTGACATGACGTTTACCACGCCTGCACCTGTTGCTGCGACGACGCTCGCGGCCACCGCTATCACTGGGACCACGGCGGTCTTGAATGGCACGATCAACGCTAATGGTGGCAGCGCCGCAGTGTCCTTTGACTACGGCTTGGACACCACCTATGGCACGAATGTGGCCGGGACTCCCGCTACCGTGACAGGCAGCACCAGCACCGCTGTGAGCGTGGCGCTGACGGGGCTGACTCCTGCGACGACCTACCATTTCCGTGTCAATGGCACGGGTAGCTCCAGCACGGTGAACGGTGCGGACATGACCTTCACCACGCCTGACACCAATGCAAACCTGGCTGGCCTGACTCTGAGCAGTGGCACCCTGTCACCCGTGTTTAGCGGCAGCGTGCCGACCTATGCGGTGCTCATGCCGAACGCCACCAGCTCGTTTACCGTAACTCCCACTGCGTCCAGCAGCCTGGCGGGCATCACGGTCAGCGGCACTGCCGTGACCTCCGGCGCAGCCAGTGCCTCCATCGCGTTCAGTGGCAGCACTGCCACGGTCAGCATCGTCGTGACGGCTCAGGACGGAACGACGAGCCAAACGTACACGCTGAACATCAGTCGCTACGTTTCCTTCCTGGATTGGGCGGCTGCCAACAATCTCTCTACCACCGACCTGACGGCGGATACGGATGGAGATGGCATCCCCAATCTGCTGGAATACGCCTTCAACTCGAACCCAACCGGCGCGAATAACAGTAACACCCTGCCCACGCTGGGCAACACCCTCAATGCCACTGATGGCAAGCACTACTTCACCTACACCTATCGTCGGCGCATCGTTCCGGGCACGATGACTTACGTCATTCAAAGCTCCACAAACCTGAGTTCCTGGTCCGCCGTGGCGGCGCAAAACCTGCAGCAGGTAGGTGCCGCCAACGCCACCGGGGACGGCGTTTCCGAAGTGGTGACTTTCCGTCTGCTACCCGCGCTTGAGGATGGCCCTACGGCCCATTTTGTGCGCCTGAACGTCACGCCTTAGCGGTGAAACGGCTGGGGGCTTTCTTCAGTCTGCGGTCCTGACTTCCGCCATGTATTCGCGCACGGCGCGCAGGGTTTCGCCAGCCACGTCGGCGCGGGCTTTGGCGAAAGGGGGGCGGAACCAGGGGAAGCTGCCGAGGAGGTCGGGGGTCACGAGGACTTGGCCGTCTGTGCCGGGGCCTGCACCGATACCGATGGTGCTGGCTTTGATCAGGCTCGTGATCTGCGTGGCGACTGTGGGTACGATGCTCTCCAGCACGATGGCCACGGCTCCGGCTTGGTCGAGGGCTTGAGCGTCGGCAAGCAGGTGGTCGATGGATTCGGCGGTCTTGCCTTTCTTTTTGTAGCCGCCTTCTTCCTTCACGCTCTGCGGCAGCATGCCGATGTGGCCGATGAAGGGAATTCCGGCGGCGATGATGGCCTGCACCTGGGGCAGCATGCTGACGCCGCCTTCGAGCTTTACGCAGGTGGCACCGCAGTCCATCAGACGCTGGGCATTGGCGACGGCCTGCTCGGGCGTGTGGTAGCTGGAGAAAGGGAGATCCGCAATGACGGGCGCGCGTTTGACGCCTCGGCAGACTGCGGTGGTATGATGTGCCATCATTTCCATGGTGACGCCGGTGGTGTCTGGCAGGCCGAGCACGACCATGCCGAGGGAGTCTCCCACGAGGAGGAGGTCCACCCCGGCTTCATCGAGCATGCGTGCCGTGGGGTAGTCGTAGGCCGTGAGCACTGCGAGCTTGGGGCCGTGGGCTTTGCGCTGGGGGAGTTCGGCGAGGGAGGTGAGCATGCAGGGGCGAGATCAGTAGCGGGGGACCTTGAAACGTTTGAGCAGGATGAAGGCGGCCAAGGGATAAAGGAGTCCGAGCGCGATCCCGATGTAGGCAGAGGCCAGGGTGACGTTTCGCGCCGAGGCCATCATGTCGGGATTTTTCACGTGCTGGAGGGTGTAAGCAAGCGTGAAGGGCAGTGTGTAGGTGACCGTGAGCCAGGCGGTGAAGAGTGCTGTCGCGATGCCATAGAGGGCGATGCCGAGGGCTACTTTGCGGGCAAACGGGCTGAGGCGCAGGAGGCCCACGCCGGAGCCAAACTGCAGCACGGCGTAAATGAGGCCGGGGAAAAAGAGCGCGCGCATGAGGGAGGCATAGGCGGGATTGCTGCGCAGCATGTCTGCCATGAGTCCGGTCTGCCCCTCCAGCGGCGCAAAGCAGACCCGGCAGTTCTGGACCATGCTGACGAGGGTGAAGCTGCCAAAGAGGATGTACATGCCGCCGATGACCTGGAGGATGGTAGTGGACTTTGAGGGCGGGGGGGATTCCATGGCGTGTTCCCGCACTAGGGCAGGCGGGGCATTCTCTGTCACGCTGAAAATCATGCGTGACAGATCAAGTCTCATGCGTTGAATAGTGGCTCTCTCTGCTTTCAACCCACTTGTTCCTTACCATGAAGACACTGCTGACCCTCCTCGCCGTCACCGCAACTCTGACCCTTAACAGCATCGCCGAAGAGCCGGTGAACAAGGAATGCCCCGTCTGCCACAAAGACGCCCGCCTGATTTTCCGCAGCAAAACGGCTGATGGCAAGCGCGTCATTTTCTTCTCGGCCGAGTGCAAGGAGAAATTCGACAAGACCCCGGGCAAGTTTTCGGTGAAGCCAAAGTGAGCGGATGCTGACAGCGACGTGGACCTGCTGCCCCTAGCACGGCACCCTGCCAGGGTGCTAATGGGGACAGGCGTGTTCTTGAGCCTAGAACCAGAGATGGCGGTCTGCGGAACTAACGAAAAATCAGAACCAAGCACATGACCGCTGCCTCACCTTTTGAGTGAGCAAGGTGGAATGCTACTTTCCGAGTGTTCAGTGTGTTGATTCGCTGAGCTTCCCTGCGGGCTCCCTACGGTCGTCTGTCTGGCTCGCTTCGTAGGCCAGGCCTTCCCGTTTTTCAGTTGAGTGGGGCGGCGATCTGGCCCTTTTCCTACGCCCTGCTGCATCTGTTGCTGGATTGGCTGAATCGCATGATTCTTTATTCCATCCTTGAGCCGCAGGCCCTCCGGCGGTTAGACTGCCAATTCACCTCATGCCATCCATCCTTCCGGACCCCACTGCTCATTCTGCGGCGCTTGATCGTGCGCGTCGTAAAGCCTACTGGCATCTGCTGCCACTGCTGTTTGTCAGCTACATGATCGCTTATGTGGACCGGCAAAATGTGGCGGTGGCGAAGCTGACGATGACGCGTGATCTGCCGGGTTTTGACAATGCGGTGATCGGCTTTGGAGCGGGTATTTTTTATATTGGGTACGTGCTGCTGGAGATCCCCGGTACGCTGATGGTGGAGCGCTGGAGTGCGCGGAAGTGGATCTGTCGCATCATGGTCACCTGGGGCATGATGGCGGGTCTAACGGCGGCGGTGTCCACGCCGTGGCAGTTTTACACGGTACGCTTTCTGCTGGGATTGGCGGAGGCGGGTTTTTTTCCGGGCGTGATTGTCTATCTGACTCACTGGTTTCCCAGCCGCGACCGGGCACGCGCCTTGGCCATTTTCCTGGTAGCGGCACCGCTGGCGCAGATCTTGAGTCCGTTTCTCTCCTTCAAGCTGCTGCAGATTGGTGCAGATGCAGCGCATCCGTCCGTCCTGGGCATGGTGGGCTGGCAGTGGGTGTATGTGTTCTGGGCGCTGCCGGCTGTGATCCTGGGAGCCGTCGTCTTTTACAAGCTGGTGGACCAGCCCAGGCAGGCTACTTGGCTCACGGCGGAGGAGAAGACCGCGCTGGAAACTGAACTGGAGTTCGAGCGCGGGCAGACGAGCAAGGGCAAGCGCATGACGGTGCTGGAAGCCCTGCGTCATCCCAAAGTGTTGATTTTGGCACTGGCGTATTTTTGCATGACCACGGGCAGCATTGGCATGGAGCTCTTTATGACCAGCATCCTCAAAGACTGGTATCATTTAAAGGATGATACGCTGAAGTGGCTCATCATCCTACCGCCAGCAGCGGCGTTGGTAGGTCAGCTTGTCGCAGGCTGGAGTTCGGACCGTTTTAAAGAGCGCCGTTGGCATGCCGTGGTACCGATTGTCATGGGCTCCGCTTCCATTGGCCTGCTGCCGCAGACGCAGGGAAGTCTGGTACTGACGGTGCTGTGCTTCATGGCTGCATTCACCGGGTTCAAGAGCTACATGCCTGCCTTCTGGGCGCTGCCGAGCATGTTCCTCACCTCAGCGGCAGCAGCGGGCAGCATTGGACTCATCAACTCGCTCGGAAATCTCGGCGGTGCCTTTGGCTCCACTCTGCTGGGCACGGTGGAAAAAATGACCGGCTCTTATGTGGGGGGCTTGTATTACATGTGCTGTTCCGCGTTGGTGTCCGCCACTATCATTTTCTTCTTCGGGATGGGCAAAACGAAGGAGGATGCAGGCAGCGTTAAAGCCCCCTGACAAAACCCTGAACGTCTGACATGACAAGCTTCCTGCCCTCATGAAACCCGAGCCACCCGAAGAGAACGATACGCCTCTGGAGCATGACATCGCCATTCACATCTTCAGTGCTTCGGCGGCGATGGTTGGCGTGTGCCTCACGGTCATCAGTATTGTGCAAACCTTCACGCGTTCGAAGTTGGTACAAACGCTGGTGGATGATGTGCTCGCGGTGAATGCCCTGGTCTTTCTCAGCGCCTGCCTGCTCTCCTACTGGGCACTGCGGACGCGCAGCCTCAAGCGCATGCATAAGGTAGAGTCAGCGGCTGATATTGTGTTTTTGATCGGGCTCGGTGGCACCGTCTGTGCCTGCGGAATGCTCGTTTGGGCAGCGACGGCTTGAATGGCAAATCTTGGCGAGGGTGAATGCCCCACGAATTGCCTCCCCCCTTGGCACTTTTAATGATTGCCACACCGTTCGCGGCCTCACATACTCGCGCCGCTTTTACACACTATGAAAAAAGGTCTCTTCAGCACCAAATCCACCGCTCAGCTTGTTGCCGAGTCCAATGATGACTCCCATGGCCTGAAACGCGTGCTTTCCCGCTGGTCCCTGGTCTCACTCGGCATCGGTGCGGTGATCGGCACCGGCATTTTCGTCCTCACCGGCCACGCAGCGGCGGACTTCGCCGGGCCTGCCGTCGCCTTGTCCTATGTGCTCTCGGGGCTGGGCTGTCTGTTCGCCGGCCTGTGCTACGCGGAATATGCGGCGGCCATTCCCATCGCTGGCAGCGCCTACACCTATTCCTACGCCACACTCGGAGAGCTGGTGGCCTGGCTCATCGGCTGGGATTTGATCCTCGAATACCTCTTCGCCGCTGCCACCGTGGCCGTGGGCTGGTCCAAGCACTTCATTCCTTTTATGAAGGACTGCTTCGGCGTGAATCTGCCCGAACAATGGTGCCGGGCACCGCTCGACTACATCGACGGCCACATCACGCACACCGCCAGCTACGTCAACATCCCCGCCATTCTCCTGATCTGGGCCGTCACCTGGCTTCTCGTCGTCGGCATCAAGGAATCCGCCAGGTTCAACAACGTCATGGTCGCCATCAAAGTCGTGATCATCCTCATGATCATCGGCCTCGGCTGGGGCTACATCAACTCCGCCAACCTCACGCCCTTCATTCCTGAAAATACCGGCGAATTCGGCAAATTCGGCTGGAGCGGCATTCTCAAAGGCTCTGCCGTGATCTTCTTCGCCTACATCGGTTTTGATGCGGTCTCCACGGCAGCCCAGGAGACCAAGAATCCACAGAAGGACATGTTCTGGGGCATGATCGGCTCGCTGGCGGTCTGCGCCGTGCTGTTCGTCTTGGTGTCCATCGTCCTCTGCGGCATGGTCAACTACAAGGAACTCCATGTGGATGCCCCCGTCGTCTATGCGCTGGAAAAAGTCGCGGGCGACAGCTTGAAATGGCTGCGCATGGCGGTGGAGGTCGCGGTGCTCGCCGGTCTCAGTTCCGTTATCCTCGTCCTGCTCATGGGCCAGCCGCGCGTCTTCTTCAGCATGGCCAAGGACGGCCTGCTGCCACCGGTGTTTGCCAAGGTACACCCCAAGTACGGCACCCCGTACATCACCACCATCGCCACCGGTCTGGTCTGCTCCATGCTGGCCGGCTTCCTGCCGCTCAATCTGTTGGGGGAACTCGTCTCCATCGGCACGCTCATGGCCTTCAGCGTGGTTTGCATCGGCATCATCGTGCTGCGCAAGACCAAGCCCGACATGCCGCGCCCCTACCGCACTCCATGGGTGCCCCTGGTGCCGATTTTGGGTGTAGGTATTTGCGTGGGGCAAGCCTGCTCTCTCCCAGCCGACACCTGGATCCGGCTCTTTGTCTGGATGGCCATCGGCCTCGTCATTTACTTCTGTTATGGCATCAAGCACAGCAAGATGCGTCAGGAACCGTGAGGCCGCGCTATCTCCGGCTGGCAGGCCTTGCCATTCGCTTTTTTTCAGTTCGACTTCAAGTTGGGTGAAAACCCGGTGGTCTTTGCAGGGTTAAAAGGTACCAACCGCCATGCGCTCCACCCCTGAGGAATTCAACCATCTTCCAAGGGTGGATGATGATCCAGCGGCGACGCCGGAAATCAGCGCCCCAGCGCCTCTGGAACCACTACCGCAAGGCGGGGCAGGGGACACAGCCCCTCAGGACGCGCCTGCCTCCCCCCCTCCCGCGCTCAGCGCCAAGCGCTTGATGTTGCAGCGCACCCTGCCTGTCCGTCAGCCGCCCAGGATCTCGCTCAGCCCCCTGCAGTCCCCCCTGCCAGCAGAGCCTGCACCGGAAGCCGACCCACCGCCGCCTCCTCCAAAAGTCCCCGTCTTCACCAAAAACCCGCCCACAGAGAGGGTTCCCGTGCGCAGGCCAGGGCAGGCCACTCCGCCCCCACTACCCGAACTCAAGGCCCCGGTCCTCATCCACCGCACCGTCTCCTCGCACGAACCCGAACACCACACCTGGCGGGAGCGCTGGGATAAATGGGGGTGGCGCTCACTTGCTGTGAGCATCGGCATCCATGCGGTCCTATTGATCGCTGGCGCACTCATTGTGGTGCATCAGGTCATGGACAAGCAGATCGACTTCCTCCCCGGCGGCGGCTCCGCCCAGGGCGCTCAGGCCGAGCAGGCCCTGCAGCACAAAATCCAGCAGAAGAAAAATCCCTGGCTGAAGCAGTCGATCCCCATTCGCAAGCTCGCCGTCAAAGACAGCATGACGGCAGTGGTGCTGCCGAATGATGTTTCCGAGATGCCCGAACTCCCCCAGGCATCCAAGCCCCTCGGCGGCGGATCGCTCAGCGGCGGATTCGGTCTGGCAGGTGCCGGAGGCGGCTTTGGCAGCGGGGTAGGACTGGGGGCCAAGAGCGGCATGGTCTTCGGCCCCTTGTTTGGCCTGAACATCAAAGCCAAAAAACTCGCCGTCGTCCTCGACGTATCCACCTCCATGACCCCGCACTTGGAACGCGTCGTCAAAGAAGTGGATAAGGTGGCCAAAGGCAGTGTCGTCGTCCTCTACTTTGGCTGTGGCGTGGAGGAGCCCAAGAAGCAGCTCGTGGGGACAAAGGTCTTCCGCACTTCCAGCATCGAGTTTGAAAAATTCTGGCGCCTGGGTGGGGCCACCTACATGGAGACCGCAGCCTACAAGATCAAAACCAAAGACCCCATCCCGAGCAAGGAACTCTTCCTCCAGCTCTCACGCCGTCCGCAGACCTATTTCATCCACAATGTGGGAGTGTCCTTCACCTGGCTCGCGCTCTTGAGCGACGAGGTGCGCAATGCCGACGGCCTCTACTGGTTCTCCGATTTTCAAGACGCCGTGGAATTCAAACAACTCGGCGTCGTACTCGAAAATTTAAAGCGCCGGAAGCAGCGGCTCTACATCCATTCCTATGGCCACGGGCAGTACTTCGACCTCGTCAAAAACCAACTGGTCGTTCCCACCGCAGGCGACTCCTACGTCGAGGAGTGAGCCAGATCGCCCTCACCTCACCGCGCGCGGCCCACAATATTGCGGTGATACACCTCGCACTCCTTCTTGTGCATCCAAATGCTGAACCAAAACAACAGCGCCCCATAAATCACCACCGCAAACAGCACCAACCGCCCTTTGGGCGAGCGTGTGGCCACCAGCGCCACCAAGCTGCACAGCGTCATCAAATAGTACGGCCATGCCCAGTCCTTGCGCCGCTGCGTCTGCTCCTTGATCAGCGGCGCGAAATCCGGCGACCGCGTAGCGAGAATGCGTGGCGTCGCCTTGTCTCGCAGATCCAGGTAGGGCCACACACTGGCGCAGGACACGCAGATCATCGCCAGCGCCAGCATCCGGCTCTTGGCCTCGCCAAACATAAACGCCACAATCAAAAACGTCAGCCCCAGCCCCAGCCCATACAACGGCAGCGGCTCCAGCAGCAGGTGCAGGTACTCAGGATCGCAGATGCTCTGCCAGAGGGTGGTGAGTTCGCGCCACATGGTTGGGAAGCCGGATGCTGAATGACGAATGCAGCAGGTGCAAGGAGTGTCGCGTCACCAGCCGAGGAAATTGACCTCCAGTCACAAATTCACCGCTGCGGAACCGCAAAGTGTTTGCGCTCGGTCCATTCACTTGCGTATCGTACTTCAATGAGCCTAAGAACCCTGCTAGCACTGCTCCTGGTCCTGATCTCGCTTTCTTCGTGCAAAGACATGACCAAAGGCAAAGATCTCGCTGAAACCGCCATCGTGGACTTCCATCTGAAATTCAATGAGGGGAAGTTCAAGGAACTTTACGCCGCTGGACACCCCGACCTCAAAGCCGCTGCCACCGAAGAAGACTTTGTGAAACTGCTCGAAGCCGTGTCCCGCAAACTGGGCAAACAGGTCAAGTCCACCGCAGGCGGCTGGCGGATCAACAGTTTTAATCTCAAGACCTCCGTCTCCCTTTCCCAAACCACCGAGTTCGAGCAAGGCAAAGGCACCGAATCCTTCAGTTACATCGTCTCGGGCGACTCCTGCCAACTGCAAAGCTACCACATCGACTCCAAGGACATGCTGCTCAAGTGATGGAAAGTACTCCCGAGTTTTAGCTCGTTCTGTATGTAGCGGTGCGTTTCCCAGAGCGAGCTAAAGCTCACAACGACTTTCAAAACAACTCCGTCTGCCCCGTCGTCGGTGGCATCAGCCCGAGCTTGCGATAAGCCGCAGGCATCGCCACACGCCCACGCGGGGTGCGTTTCAGATAGCCCTGCATCACAAGGTAAGGCTCATGCACATCCTCCAGCGTGCTGGTATCTTCCCCAACAGCCACCGCCACGCTGCCCATACCCACAGGGCCGCCATCAAATTTGCCGATGATGGCTTCGAGAATCCGCGTGTCCATTTCATCCAGACCCGACTCGTCAATGTCACGCATTGTCAGCGCCTGCCGCGCCACATCCTCCGTGACGATGTTCTGCGCCTTCACCTGCGCGAAGTCACGCACCCAGCGGAGCAGGTGATTCGCCACGCGCGGCGTGCCACGCGAACGGCGGGCGATCTCATGCGCGCCAGCAGGCTCGATGGCCACGTTCAACAGCCGTGCGGAGCGGATCAGGATGTGCTGGATTTCCTCCGGCGTGTAGTAGTCCAGCCGGTTCGGAATGCCAAAGCGCGAGCGCATCGGCGCGGTGAGCATGCCCGCACGCGTGGTGGCACCCACGAGCGTGAAAGGCGGCAGATCAATGCGAATCGTGCGCGCCTTCGGCCCCTGGTCGATGATGATGTCCAGGCGATAGTCCTCAATGGCCGGATACAGATACTCCTCGATGCTCGGATGCAGGCGGTGGATTTCGTCGATGAACAGGATGTCCCGTTCCTGCAAATTGGTGAGGATGCCGGCGAGATCACCCGCACGATCAATCTGCGGTCCGCTGGTGGTGTGCAGCTTGGTGCCCACCGCGTTGGCGATCAGATTGGCCAGCGTCGTCTTGCCCAATCCAGGTGGGCCGCACAGCAGCACATGGTCCAGCGATTCACCGCGCATCTTCGCCGCTTCGACCATGACAAGGAGCTGTTCCTTGACCTTCGTCTGACCATGGAACTCCGAAAAATCCGCCGGACGGAGGGCGAGATCAAAGGGCGAGTCGGGTTCGTTGAGCGTGGGATTCACTGTCTATATAAGAGCGCGCACTGCGCAGAGTGCAAGGCATGGCGCGTGGATGCTTTGCGTAGAAACGTGCAAATTTCGGCATCGCAAAGCATCGAAGCCTGAAGGTGCGAAAAGTGAGCCCTTGCTACTCCCGCCGAATCGCATCCGTCAGCCGACCACGCACAGCCGTGGACACAGCGACAGCACAAACCCCAAGACCAAAGCCAAGCACAGCACCGATCAACTCGCCCAGGAAGCCGATGGGCAGGCCGCCACCGCGTTCGATCAATTGTGGCAGCACGGCGAGTGAGGCGGTGATGACGCCCAGAATGACGCCCAGTACCAGCAGCACGCTGTGCTCTCCCATGATCATGCTGCGTAGCGCGCCAACGCGGAACCCCAGCGCCTGCATGAGGCCGAGTTCCCCGCGCCGTTCCAGCACATGCCGTGCGATCAAGACACCGATGCCCGCCGTTCCCAGTAGCACGCCCAAACCACCGAGGACCGTAAAGATGCCGATGTACGTATTCTGCACGCTCAGGAACAACTCCAGCCGCTGCTTCGCGGGCTCCAGCGCCAGACCGCGCTGCTCAAGCTGGCGCGTGAGATGCGCCGAGACCTCCGCTGCCTGCTCCGGCTTGGCATCAATCAAAAAAAAGCGATAGCCCGCCACATCAGGATACTTCGAAAGGAAGTCCTTTTCGCTGATGATCATCTTGCCTTGCAGCACCGAACCCGCCAGCAGGCCCACGATCTTCACCTGGAAAGTATTCCCGGCGCTGTCCTGATAGTCCATGGTATCTCCCACGCCCTTGCCCAGGCCCCACATCGCCGTCGCTTGATCAGCGATGGCGGGGATGGCTTGTAGTGCAAGCGTCTCGCTTGCAGCAGGCAGCCGGGACGGTTGCCCCAAGTTCTCCCACGCGCCCGAGGCGAAGGCAAAGGTGCTCGCCAGCTTGGCCGGATCAGCCGCCACCAGCACCGGCTTCTGCGCACGGTTGAGGTTCAAGCAGCTCGCGTCATCGCCATCGCGCACGCGGAAGGGCACCACGCGGGCCTGCGGCATGAGCTTTTCATCCAGGCCAAAGGCATCCCAGCCCGCCTTCACATTCAGGTCTTCATACACCGGCAGCGAGGACTCACCGATGAGCGCGAAGCCACCTGTGCCAGAGTCGCGTGCTGTGGCATCTCCCGCACTCATGCGGAAGGCGTTCACCGCCACCACCAGGAAGATGCCGCCCGCCATCATGCCGATGACCGCCAGGCTGCGGGAAGGGCGGCGCGTGATGTTGCGCGTGCCGATCTGCCAGAGGGATCGCGCAAGACTGCCACTGTCATGCCGCATCCACCGCCGCAGCAAGAGCAGGCCAGCGATGAGGATCAGCATACCCGAGCCAAAGAACATGCCCGCCACCGCTTCAGGATTCTTCACCACAAACCCGACCACCATCAGCACCAGCGCGACACCAGCCAAAATCAGCGGCAGCTTCGTCGGTTTGACTTGTTTGGCCGGAGCGAGGTCATCGCTCCACCCGCCAGCCAGCAGGTCACGCGCTTGCAACTTGAAGAGCTTCCGGCTGGCCCAGCCCAGGGTCAGCAGCACCACGATCAGGGTCGCCAATGCCGCATTGAAGATCGTTTCAAAGCTGGCGCTAAACACCAGCGGCAGCCCCTGCGTGGCCCCGGTCCAGATGGCAGAGAGTCCATGCAGCGCCGACTGCGTGTAAAAGATGCCGCCGATTACGCCGAGCAAGACGCCCGCTACGGCGATGACGCCTGCCTCCAGCAGCCAGGCACGTCGCACCATGCTGCGCGTCCAACCCACCGCAAGCAGCAGGCCGATCTGCGCTGCACGCCGCTCAAGCGTGAACAGGAACAGCAACGCCGCAAAGACGAGCGCCGCCGCGATCAAAAACATACTCAGGCCGATGAACAGCCCACCGAAGTCCACGCTGCCCTTGGCCGCAGCTCCGGCATCGTGTTTGAAATCACGCGGCACCAGCCCGATGTCCGCAAGCTGCAGACGCAGCGCGAGCACGTTCGCCTTCGCCTCCGGAGTTTGCCCTTCATTGGGCAGGCGGATCGCAGTCAGATTGCCAAAACGATTGGCCCAGAGCTTCTGGCCAGCCGCCAGCGTGATGAATCCTTTCGGCGTGCCTTTGTGCTCGTCCCAGTATTCCTCGTCCTTGTCACGGATGGCCTTCATGTCCATCGGGATGCCAGGTTCCCAGTCGCGGCAGTTGTCCACGTCCGAGACACCGGGGAATTCAGGAGTCCACGCCTTCGTCACCTGCGGATGGTCCATGGGCAGAATCGCCGCCACCTTAAACTTCGCCGACTGCTGTTTCAGATCACGCCCCAGACCTACCACGAAGTATTTGACCTCCAGTTCATCGCCGACCGCGAGTTTCTGATCATCCGCCAGCCATTGGGTGATGGTGATTTCATCATCCTTGCCCTGGCCCTTCGCCGTCACCATAGAGTACGGCGTGCCGCCCTGCTTGGAAGTGATGCCGTTCACCAGATAAGTCAGCACACCGTAGGCACCTTTGAAGTCCCCCAGCTTGGCCGCGAGGCTGCGCTCCAGAAACACGCGGCTGGTGCTGATCTCCCATTCCTTCTTCACGCCGTCGATACGTTTGAGTCGGAGCGCGAAATCTGCGAGCGTGCGGTGTTCCTCCAAATGCGCCCTCAGTGCGTTGAACTGCGGGTGCAGCAGCGCATTCACCCGCCCATCCATTTCGAGCTGGGTTTGCAGATCCGCGAGATTCACAAACACCGAATCCGGCGGCACCTGCGAAGCCGTGAGCTGAAACGCCCCAAAATCTTCCGCGCTGATCACCGCCGCCACCGTCCGCCTCAGCGATACATCCTGGTTGGTGCTACCAGAGAGTGGTGCATCGCGGGAGATAGCACTCGGGCGCTCCAGCCGCACCAGTATCGTATCTCCCGCCTTCACGCCAAGTTTGCGCGAGAGCGGTTCATTGATGACCACCGCAGTCTTATCAAAGACCAAGTTCTTCGCACTCGTGCTGAGCTTCCAAAAGCTGGCGTCCACTCCCAGCACCTGGGCACCATTCACCCGCACCTTGCCATTCGCCGCACTTGCCGCACCCGTGGCGATGATGACCGGCGCAGCATTGGATTTACGCGCCAGAGCTTCCGTAAACCAGTGGTCGCCGCCCAGCACGCCGCCCTCCACCTTGCCCAGGCGCAGGGCCGCCACGCGCTCCAGACTGGCACGCACGGAATCCCCCACCAGAAGGGAGCCGGTCAGAATCGTCGCCGCCAGGAAAGTGCCAAACAGCAGGCCCAGATGACCACGCCAGTAATGCCGTGCGGACTGGAAAACGTAATCGGTGAGTTTCATTGCAGGACGCCTTCGTGAATCGTCAGCACCCGGCCCATGCGGTCTGCCTGAGCGCGATGATGCGTGACCATGACCAGCGTGACGCCGCTGCTCTTTTGCAGTGTCAGCAGCAGGTCCGTCAAAGCCGCCGCATTGGTTTCATCCAGAGCACCCGTCGGCTCATCCGCGAGAATCAGCCGGGGCTGGTTGATCAGCGCGCGCACAAAGGCCACGCGCTGCCGTTCGCCGCCAGAGAGTTGCGCGGGCTTCCAGTCCATACGGTCCTTGAGTCCCACCTGTTCCAGCAGGGCTTCCGCACGCTGCACCGCGTCCTTGGGCGGCGATTTCAGCGCAAGCGTCGGCAGCAGCACATTCTCCAGAACCGAGCACTGCGGCATCAGGTGATGCAGTTGGAAAATGAAGCCGATTTTCTGGCTGCGCACAGCCGCGAGTCCTGCTGGCTTCAAGCTCGCCAAGGCCTCGCCATCAAACAAAATTTCACCCGCATCCGGCAGATCGAGCGTCCCGAGGATGTTCAGCAGCGTGCTTTTGCCACAGCCCGAAGGCCCGACGATAGCGACACTTTCACCCGCCTCGATGCTAAGATTGACACCCCGCAGCACCGGCACCTGCGCGCCGCTGCCAGGGTCAGTGTAGGATTTGGAAACGTTGGTCAGTTGAATGAGAGGCATGGGGAGAGCGTAGGCATGCGGTGGAAGTTGAACAGGGGAAAATGACGAATGACGAATGAAGTCGGAACACCGAATTCTTTAAATACCTTGGCTCATGTGGGCTTCGTCATGAATTAAACTCTCCTCATTCTGGTTTCGACATTCGACATTCGTCATTCCTTCTCAACCAACCTCCAGCGCTTCGCCTTACACTCATGTCTCGGCAGGCTATTGGTTTCAGTCAGGCGCACGGGAATACGCAGCGAGAAAGTGTCCTTCAGCTTGGCCTCGATGCGCTTCAGCAGCGACTTCACCGTGTTGCCGTCCAATTCGATGAGCAGCTCGATCTCGTCCATCGCATCCACCTTGCGCTGCTCCACCATGTATTCGACCACCTCGGGAAACTGCCGCACCACGGCATCGATCGCGCTGGGGTAGATGTTCACGCCGCGCACCACGATCATGTCATCCACTCGGCTCAGGATGCCGCCGTCCAGCAGCAGTCTGCCACGGTGGAGTTTCTTCTTCACCCAGTCACCAGTCCGGTAGCGCAGCAGTGGGCAGGCGGTGCGGTCCAGCGTGGTGAGGATCAATTCACCGCATTCACCATCGGCCACTTCCACGCCCGTTTTCGGATCAACGATCTCAGCCAGATAAGCATCCTCAATCACCACCAGTTGCCGTGGCATGTCCTCCGTTTCAAAGCTCACGGGTCCGACCTCAGTCATGCCATGGTGGTCAAACACGCGGGCATCCCACAGCTCCTCCAGCCGCTGGCGCACCTCCGGCACGCTCCCGCCGGTTTCTCCCGCGACGATGATCTTATTGATTCGCAGCCCCATGCGCTCCACGCCAGAGGCGGAACCAATCAATTCCCCCAGTCGCAGCGCATACGTGGGCGTGCAGCACAGCACCGTGGCCCCATAGCGCGCCATGGCCTCCAGCCGCGCCTGACTCGACAAGCCGCCACTGGGTATCACGAGGTAGTCCTTCGCCGCCGCCTCATACGCCGTCCAGAATCCCAGGAACGGCCCGAATGAAAACGCGAAAAAGATGCGATCACGCCCTTTGACCACCCCAGCGGCATCAAACACCCGCTGCCAGCACTTAAGCATCGCGTCCCAGCTCTCCGGTGTATCCACCCAGGCCATCGGCATGCCGGTGCTCGTCCCGCTCGTCTGGCAAAACCGCGTGTACTGACTCAGCGCCCGTGTCAAATTGGTGCCAAAAGGAGGGTTCGCCACCCGGTCCGCCTGTATGTCCGCCTTCGTAGTGAAAGGCACCTGCGCGATGAAATCATCCACGCGATTGAGCCGACTCACTTTCAGCTCCCATTCGCGGATTTTTTTGCCGTAGAAGCTGTCTGTCGTGGCCAAATTAAGCACAATGGAGCGCAGCTTGCGCCATTGGTTGGAGCGCAAACGAACCCGATCAATCAGTGGTGGACCCTCAGACATGTGTCAAGACATGGCGAGGGGTGGGGCGGGGTCAAGTAACGGGGTTGAAAGGTGAATGACGAATGAATAACCATGTGCCAATGGTCCAATGCAGAACGCCAGCCAAGAGGTTCGTCATTTTGCCACCGTCCTTCTCTCACTCGTAAAGCTGCTGACAACCATGCCCCACACCCTCGAACGCGAAGACCTCTTTGACGCCTCCTTTCTGGACCGGTTGCGCGTGCTGGCGCTGCGCCTGCGCAAGCGGCGGCAGTTGATGCGGCGCGGCGCGCAATCGACCTCGGCCACGGGTTTCACCCGCGAGTTCAAGGACTACCGCCACTACACGCCGCGTGAGGACTATCGCGCCATCGACTGGCGTTTGTATGCGCGGCTGGACAAGCTCTTTGTGCGGCTCTACGAAGAAACGCAGGAGCTGAATCTCCACATCATGCTGGACACCAGCACCTCCATGGCGGAGCCGTTTCCGGAGAAGCGGAGGCAGGCGCTGCGCTTTGCCGTGGCGCTGGCCTATCTGGCGCTGAGTGCGCAGCAGCGTGTGAGTCTCTACTCGATGAGCAGCGGCGTGCATCAGGAACTGCCACCTCTGCGCGGGCAGGGGAACATTGAGAAAGTCATCCAGGCGGTGCTGAAGCTGAAATTTGACGGCCTCACCGACATGAAGCGCTGCTTTGAAGAATTCCGCCCCAGCAAGCAGCGCTACGGCATCATCTTCATCATCAGTGACTTCTTTGGCCGCGAGATCGGCAGCGCCACTGAGGCCGTGGCCCGCGTCTCGGCCTGGCCGGGTGAGAACCACTTTCTGCAGATCGTGCATCCCGAAGAGCGCCTCCCGGAGGTCGAAGGCGAACTCGAACTCACCGAGGTCGAAACCGGCGAGCGCCGCCGCTTCTGGCTGACCAAGCGCGATGTGCAGCGCTACGTCGAAACCTTCGACGCCTTCGTCGGCAACCTCGCCAGTGAATGCGCCAGCCACAGCGTCGATTTCATGCAGGTGACCAGTGACGAGGCCTTTGAGGAGCGCTTCCTCGACCTCCTAGTGCGCGGCTCCGCACTGGCCGGTGGGGTGTAATGACCGAAGCCGCGCTTGGCAGCGGGGAAACACATGCTCTTATGCACGTATGAACTGGCCCGTGATCAAAGCTGTCGGACTCCTGGTGGGGTCGAATATTTTCATGACCTTCGCCTGGTATGCGCACCTGAGGGACTTGAAGGCCAAGCCCTGGTTCATCGCCGCCTTCATCAGTTGGGGCATTGCGTTCTTTGAATACATGCTCCAGGTGCCCGCCAACCGCATCGGCAGCACGGCCCTGACCCTGCCGCAGCTCAAGATCATTCAGGAGGTCATCACCCTGATGGTTTTTGTGCCCTTTGTGGTCTTCTATATGAAAGAGTCCCTCAAGTGGGACTACCTCTGGGCCGCCCTCTGCATGTGCGGGGCGGTGTACTTTATTTTCCGCAAGTGAGCCGCTTCACCGCGAGCTTTTTGGCAGCCCGGCTCGGCGACCTCGGGTTCTGGGCCGCTCGTTGGCTCAGTTTTGGGTTCTACAAGCCTGATCCAGAGTCCTGGGAGGCCATCGGGATTGGGTTTGGAGTTCTAGTAGGTGGGGTCGTTTACTGGAATTTGTGAAAAGAACGGCACATTATTATTCACATATTCACATTTAAATTGTGAAGATGTTTAACAAACATTAAATATGTCACCATTCCCATGTCCACCGCCAACGTGCAAAGACATCGCCATGAGGCCCGCAACCGTCCTGCCGGAATCAACAACCGGCAAGACGTACAGAGGAACCATTACCTCCTGCTGACAAAGCGGTGGATTGGTGGTGCCGTGCTGGCTCCGGCCTGTCTGGTTACGGCCGTCACCCTGATCATGATGCTTTGGCGTGCGGTGACCCGAATGGACTTCCTCAAGTCCGAGGAGTTCATCTTTTTTTCCTTTGGCGGCGTCGTCTGGGCGCTGGCCTACTTGGCCGGGGTGCGGCCCGTGATGGCCTATGTCTTTGGCCATGAGTTCAGCCACCTCGTCACCGCCCGGCTGTTTGGCGGACGCATCTTCGACTGGAAAGTCAGCGCCGAGGGCGGCTACGTGGAGACGGACAAGTCCAACACATTAATTACCCTGGCCCCGTATCTGATCCCGTTTTACACGCTGATCATTTTGCTCGTTTTCGGCATCGTGGGCCTCGCGCTGGACATGCAGCAAGCGCATGACGTACAGCTCATGAAATGGACCGTGCATTTGAAGCCTCAGCGCTTCCTCTACGCATTGGTCGGGTTGACCTGGTGCTTCCACGCCACCTACACGGTCAAAACGGTGATCGCCGAGCAGGGCGATCTCAAGCGCAATGGCGAGTTCTTCTCCATGATGCTGATCTTTCTCATCAATGCCTTCCTGCTCATCGCACTCTTTCTCGCCTCATCACCTGCTCCCGGACTGGGTTTCATGGAAGTGGCGCGCTGCTGGTGGTCGGTGGCATCCGGCATCACCGGTTGGCTGTGGCATCTGGTGTTTTGAGCTGCGGCTGGACTTTGCCCGTTTTTCGGTCAATGAACGCTGCCCATGCCCGAAGACCCTGACGTCCTCTCTGTGACCCAGCTCACGCGCGAAATCCGCGACGTGCTGCAAAGCCGCATCGGCAGCGTGTGGGTTGAGGGCGAGATCAGCAATCACCGCCTGCAATCCTCCGGCCATCAATACTTCACGCTGAAGGACGCCGGGGCGCAACTGAGCTGCGTCATGTTTCGCGGAGCCGCCGCACGCAGCAGCGCACGCATTCAGGACGGCGCGCTCATGCAGGTGCATGGGGAGATCAGCGTGTATGAGCCGCGCGGGCAGTACCAGATGGTCGTCAAACAGGTGCAGGCCAAGGGCAAAGGCTCGCTGCAAGAGCGCTTTGAGGCGCTGAAGCGCAAGCTGCATGAGGAGGGCCTCTTTGATGCGGAAGGCAAACGCGCCATCTCGCGCTTTCCGCGTATCGTCGCCCTCGTCACCTCGCCGACTGGGGCGGCCATTCAGGACATGCTCAACATCCTCACCCGGCGTGCGCCCTGGGTGCGTGTGCTCGTCTTTCCCGTGCGCGTGCAAGGGCAGGGGGCCGAACTCGAAATCGTGCGCGCTCTCCAGGTTCTAGGTGATGCCGAAAGCTTCGGCCTGCCGGTGCCGGACACCATCGTCGTCGGGCGTGGCGGCGGCAGCTTGGAGGACTTGTGGTGCTTCAATGAGGAAGTGCTCGCCCGCGCCATCGCCGCCTGTCCCATCCCCATCATCTCTGCGGTTGGGCACGAAATCGACTTCACCATCGCCGACTTCGTGGCCGATCTGCGTGCGCCCACGCCCAGCGCAGCGGCGGAACTCCTCGCGCCAGACAGCACCGAGTTGCAGCGCCACTTCGACAGCATCGCCCGCACGCTGAAAGCTCGCGTGGGCACGCTGCTGGAGCACCATCAGCACATCATCGAGCTCACCGCTAAAGGACCACTGCTCCACGCGCCCGACCGCCTGCTGCAGCAGGCCGAGCAAAACCTCGACGACCACGAAGCGCGTCTGCGTGAGACCTTGCGCGAACGCTTGCAGTCCTGGACCGATGACCTCACGCAAAAGCAGCACGTCCTTGCCGCGCATCACCCACGCGTGCAGCTCACTGAGGCTGTACACCGCGCCGAGACGAGCGCGCGCCGCTTGCAGCAGGGCCTTCAGCATCGCCTCGACCGCCTCGCGGACCGCCTGCAATCGCGCGCGGAACTGCTCAAGCACATCGGTCCGCAGGCGGTGCTCGCCCGTGGCTTTTCCTTCGCTACGAATGCGGAGGGGAAGGTGCTCAAGGATGCTGCTGAGGTGAAGCCAGGGGATGAGATCCTGACGCGTCTGGCGCAGGGGACGGTGAGGAGTGTGGTGAAGGGTTAGAATGCCCTGATCGGCACCGCAGAGATTAGAAGACCGCAGAGAATACCTTCTGAATCTGGCCTCTGCGGTCTTCTAATCTCTGCGGTGTGATCATTGGTTCCCCGCTTCCCCTGAAGATTCGCTCCCTTCGCCACGTAGGTAAACCATGCTCTCTCGCCGCTCCATTCTTCACCGCTCCGCCTACGGCATCGGCGGTATCGCTTTGGCCACGCTGCTGAGGGACCAAAACCTCCTCGCCAGCCCGGAGCAGATCGGACCGCGCCATTTTGATTTGAAGCCCAAGATGCCGCATGGCTTTGGGCAGGCCAAGGCGATGATCTCCATGTTCATGCAGGGCGGGCCGAGCCACATGGATCTGTTTGATCCCAAGCCCGAGCTCACCCGCTACGACGGCAAGGATTTCCCCGGCGAAGTGAAATACGACGATGCCGCTGGCGCCAGCCGCGAGTGCATGGGCAGCCCGTGGAAGTTCAAGCAGTACGGCCAGTCAGGCATAGATGTCAGCGAGTTGCTGCCGCATTTCTCGAACATCGTCGATGACGTCACGCTCATCCGCTCCATGCACACGGGCGTGAACAATCACGGCCAGTCGATCTACGCCCTGCTCAATGGCCAGGTCACCGGTGGTCGGCCCACGCTGGGGAGCTGGCTCACCTATGGGCTCGGTTCAGAAAATCAGGATCTGCCCGCCTACGTGGCCCTCACCGATCCACGCGGCCTGCCCGTGCTTGGTGTGGACAACTGGAGCAACGGCTGGCTGCCCTCCCTGTATCAGGGCACCGTCATTCGTCCCAAAGAACCGCGCATTCCCAATCTCGACGCGCCGCTCAGCCTCAAAGGCGATGCACAGAAGCGTTACCTCAATTTCGTGCAGCGCCTGAACCAGGAGCACCTCGAAACCCGCCCCGGCGAGGCCGATCTCGAAGCGCGAATCCAGAGCTTTGAACTCGCCGCGCGCATGCAAACGGCGGCCAAGGAAGCGCTCGACATCGATCAGGAAAGCACCGCCACCAAAAAGTTCTACGGTCTCGACAATCCCGCCGCCGCCGAGTTTGGCACGCGCTGCCTCATCGCCCGCCGACTTGTCGAGCGCGGCGTGCGCTGCGTCTCGCTCTTCACCGGCAATCAGACCTGGGATAATCATCAAAACATCCGCACCCTGCTGCCCGCCGCCTGCACCTATGTGGATCAAGGTGCCGCCGCTCTCGTCATCGACCTCAAGCAGCGCGGTCTGCTCGACACCACCATCGTGCATTGGGGCGGTGAGATGGGCCGCCTCCCCGTCATTCAAAACCGCTCCGGCTCCAAGGACCGCACGACTGTGGGCCGCGACCACAACACCTACGGCTTCAGCATGTGGGTGGCTGGCGGCGGCTTCAAGTCCGGCTACATCCACGGCGCCACCGACGACTTCGGCCACCACGCCGTGAAGGACGTCGTCAATCACTACGACTACCACGCCACCCTCCTCCACCTCTTCGGTCTCGACGCCCACAAGCTCAGCTACCGCCGCAACGGCACGGAGCAAGTGCTCGTGGAGAATCCACAGGCACGGGTGGTGAGTGAGATTTTGGCGTGAGGGTGTTGAAGTACGATGGACACTCCTGTCCGTCGGTCAGCGCTTACAAAGGGAGCATTGTTACCGCACTGGTAAACGGTCCAGTACATCAATCCAAGATTCCGCTGAGATGTGTGATCTGAGTTGGTATGGCGCGCCACTGCATTGCGTTTGCTCGGCTGGGAAGCTTGTAAAGCATCCATGCCTGCGGTGCCACTAGTCAACGGACAGGAGTGTCCATCGTACAGATCCCAAACCTTACACGCTTGTAATGCTCCAGTAACACAAAGGCCGTGCTGGGGGTGCTTTCATTGCGGTGGAAATCAATCCAACCCCAACAATCCCAATGAACCCCACTGATACTCCTATGAAAACTCAAACCTCCACTCAACCGTTCTGGCGGCGCACTGTCGTGCTGGGTTCTGTGTGCCTCATGAGCGCTTCGCTGGTGGCCTTTACGGCTGCCAAAGATGCGCCTGTCGGCAAGACGGAACCGCTTCACATCCAGGTCAGCAATGCGCCGCTGTCCACCGCAGGCCGGGCTTTTCCGAGCTTTGCGCCCATTGTTAAAGCCGTGGCTCCCAGCGTGGTGAAAATCTCGGTCTCCAGCGAGGCCAAGGTCAGCCAGATGCAAATGCCTGAAGGCATGGACCTGCGCCGCTTCTTTGGCCCGGGCTTCCAGATGCCTGAAGAACTGCAACAGCAAGGGCACGGTGGGGGTGTAAAGTCTGTTCTGTAAAAGGCTTTAGCCTTGCAATGCACGCCCCATTGGGGGCTGCGGAGTGAGGCGAGCGTAGCGATGCCG
>CAINGK010000058.1 GCA_903848465.1 uncultured Verrucomicrobiota bacterium | reverse complement strand
CGGCATCGCTACGCTCGCCTCACTCCGCAGCCCCCAATGGGGCGTGCATTGCAAGGCTAAAGCCTTTTACAGAACAGACTTTACACCCCCCGCGGCCGGTTTAGGCCCGCCTCCTTCTTTGATACCAACGCGCTGGTGAACAGCGTCGGATGCCATCAAATGTCAGTAACACCATCGAATCAAATCGCCTACTAAATTAAAGGCGCTGCAGCCCTTCTCGGGGTTTCCACTGTCTCCTTCCGACGTGCGATCCAGCGTGGCTTGATCCGTCCGTCACGTGCATTTCGTCATGTGATCATCAGCGCCGAAGAATTGAACAGATTCCTCGCGTCCACTACAGCCAATCAGGGAGGTGCATCCAAGCCATGAGTACACCGATTCCACCTGATGAACTCTCTGTCCGCAGGCCAGAGGAAATTTTGGCGATGAGCTTTTCGGACTCTGACCTCTTCCAGGGGGACGGACTCTTCGCCAAAGGTCAATACGGGGCTGTGATTGGGCCTGCCGGCGTTGGCAAGTCTAGGATTGTCACGCAGATTGCTTGTTCCTTCATCCTCGGAACGCTGTTCATGGGGATCGAAGTTGGAGCATCCGATAAAAAGCGCCTGTTTCTTCAATCAGAAAACTCAAATCGGCGGCTCAAAGATCAGCTCTCCAAGCAAATTGCAACCTACACCGACGCTCAACGCAAACGCATCAACGATCTTCTCCACATCAAAACCGTGGAAAATGACCGCCAACTCTACCGCGCTCCCATCACCGCTCGCGGCTGATGCTCGGTCAGAATCTTCGACAGCGGCACTTCCACAGCGTTCTCCCGTCCCAAAAACTCCAGCAGAATCCGCACACGCTCCACGCCGGTGAGCATGGCATTCACAATACCTTTCATGCCACGCATGGGCCCTTCGGTCAGTTCCACGGTGTCACCGACCTTTACGCCGATTTCCACCTCGCAGATTTCGATGTCCTTCATCTCCGCTTTCAGCGCCGCGATGGCGCTGTCTGGAACCGACGTCAGATTGCCCCCGAAATCGACCACCTTGATCACGCTCTGCGAGTAGTTCACCGCCCGCATCGACTCATTCGGAATGAACCGCGCAAAAAAGTAGCTCGGGAACAGCGCCTCAATGAACCACACCTTGCCACGACGGGTGTTTTTTTGAAAGCGAATGCGTGGGCAGTAGGTCTCCACGCCTTCCAAACCCGCCATCAGTCCGGCGGCGATGTGTTCACACTTCGGGCGGGTGTGCACCACATACCAGGCAAGGATGGTTTCTTTTTTTTCTTTCATGGGGGATCATTCAAACTGCCCCAGCGCACTGCCGAGGCAACCACAATCCAAGGTTTACGCATGAACAGCACCAAAACATAGGACCGTCAACGCACCTGGCGTGAAGGCCATCCATCTCAGAAGCTTGAAACAACCACCGTCAACTCATCTCCCTCCCATCCGAACAACGGGTTTGCGCAGCAGCATGGATTGCGCCACCTGTGCCGCCCGTTTTTCCCGCCGCACGCGCATGTTTCCAGACCTCTACGACTACCTCTACCACCTGGCCCCTGCCGGCGGCATCCCGCTGAAGGGCACCGGCATCGTCGTGGCGCTGGCACTGATCCTCGCCCATGTCTGGGCGCTCAAAAACAGCGCGAAAACCCAGGCCTTCCTGAAAGCCTTTCCCCGCACCTACAAATGGGGCGTCATCCTCCTCACCATCGACTTCCTTTGGGGCGAGTTTGCCCTGGCGAACATGGACATGGGCGAGTTCTTCACGATGCGCGACAAGTTCATGCTGATCGTCGCGGGCGGTTATGTGGCGGTGCTGATCTATGTGAAGGAATTTCTCGCCGTGCGTGCGCTCGGTTCCCTCATGCTGCTGGTGGCCGGGCCGGTCCTGACCGCCGCCTTTCTGCAGCCCCAGACCAGCCGCCTGCTGCTGCCCATCCTCGCCTACGTCTGGATCATCATCGGCATGTTCTTCATCGGCATGCCCTTCCTCATGCGTGACTGGGTGAACGCCCTGCTCGCCAAACCCCAGCGCTGGAATCTGGCGGTGTACGGCGGCATCGCCTACGGGGTGGTGCTGCTCGTGGCGGCTATCCTGTTTTACTGATGCACCCGCAGCCCCGTGTCCTCGTCATTCGTGGCGGCGCGATTGGCGACTTCATCCTCACGCTCCCAGCGCTCCGTCTGCTGCGTGACACCATCGCGAACTGCCACCTCGAAGTCATCGGCTATCCCGCCATCGCCGAACTCGCCCGCACCGCAGGACTGGCCGACTCCATCCGCAGCCTCGAACACCGCACCATGGCCCCGCTGTTTGCCAAAACAGCCCCCATCGACGAAGCCCTCGCCGACCACCTGCGCAGCTTCAATCTCGTCGTGAGCTTCCTCTATGATCCCGATGGCCACTTCCGCGCCAGCATGGAGCGCGTCGGCGTCAAAACCCTCATCGAGTGCTCGCCCTTGGTAAAGCCCGATGGCCCCCACGCCTCCAAGCAGCTCGCCCAAGGCCTGGAAAAGCTCGCCATGTTTCTGGAAGACGAGCACCTCCACCGCGCCCACTTCCAGCGCCCACCCGCCACCCAGCGCCGCATCGCCATCCACGTCGGCAGCGGTTCCGAAAAAAAGAACTGGCCCCTCGACCGCTGGCTCCAAGTCGCCGCCGACTTTCCCAACGATGAAGTCATCTTCATCACCGGCGAAGCCGAACAAGAGCGCGGCATCCAACCCACCGGTCGTCCCATCTGGCACGCCCTTCCCCTGACCGAGCTCGCCACCCGCCTCAGCACCTGCACCGCCTTTTTGGGCCATGACAGCGGCATCTCCCATCTGGCCGCCGCATGCGGCGTACCCTCCCTCCTTTTGTTCGGTCCCACCGATCCCGCTATCTGGTCACCACCCCAATCCTGGGTGCAGTTTTTGCGAAATCCGACACAAGATTTGTCCGCTTTGTCAGTCGAAGAAGTGAAATTGGCCGCCGCGCAGGTTGTTGCGAAATCGTAACGTGCTAGCTTCATCCAAAATCATGTCCCACGAACCTAACACCGCCCGCATCAAAGCCTTTCTCATCCTCGGCGCTCCCGGCAGTGGCAAGGGGACGCAGGGAAAGGTGCTGGGCAGCATCCCGCGCTTCCATCACCTCGCCTGCGGCGATGTCTTCCGCTCCCTCGACACCCGCACAGCCATCGGCCAGAAATTCGTCGAATACTCCAGCCGCGGTGAGCTGGTCCCAGACGACGTGACCGTAGAACTCTGGCATGCCAATCTCAAGCAACGCATTGATTCTCATCAGTTTAAGCCAGAGATCGACTTCCTCGTGCTCGACGGCATCCCCCGCAACGTCGAGCAGGCTAGGTTCATGGAGCCGCACATCGAAGTGCTGAAGGTCTTCCATCTCTCCTGCCCTGACCGCACCGAACTCGCCCGCCGCCTGCGCAAACGTGCTCTCAAAGACAACCGCTTTGACGACGCCAACGAAACCGTCATCCAGCAGCGCTTTGCCACCTACGAGGCCGAGACCAAGCCCATTCTCGACTACTATGCTGGTGACCGCATTCTCGACATCGATGCCAGCCAGGCCCCTGCCAAGGTGCTCTATGACATCATCGGCGGCGTCATGCAGCTCGATGCATGGAAAGAGCTGGAAAAAATGAAGGTCTAGTCGCAAAGCAATGCGAGTTCTTTTCATTGGCACAGGCGACATCGGCCTTCCTTCATTGGAATGGCTGCTCAGCACGCCGAAGCACACCGTCGTCGGTGTCGTCACTCAGCCGGACAAACCGGTGGGTCGCAAGCAGGTGCTCACGCCGCCGCAGATCAAGGTGCGCGCCCTTGCAGCAGGACTCACCGTCCTGCAGCCGCTGAAAATCCGCCACGCCGTGGAGGAGCTGAAGGCCTTCAATGCCGACGTCGCCATCGTCGTGGCCTACGGGCAGATTTTGTCCCGTGCCGTGCTCGATGTGCCGCCGCTCGGCTGCCTGAACGTACACACCTCGTTGCTGCCACGCCATCGTGGTGCCGCCCCCATCCAGGCCGCGATCCGTGACGGCGACACTGAAACCGGTGTCACCATCATGTTCATGGATGAAGGCCTCGATACTGGCGACATCCTGCTCATGCAGCGTATTGCTATCGCCGCAGACGACACTGGCGGCAGCCTGCACGACAAGCTTGCACTACAGGCACCTGAAGCGCTTGAAGCTGCACTGGATCTCCTCGCCACCGGGCATCCACCGCGTGAAAAGCAGGATGAATCCAAGGTCACCCACGTCCGCAAACTCACCCGTCAGGATGGTCGCCTCGACTGGACACGTCCTGCCATCGAACTTGACCGCCTCGTTCGCGCCTTCACACCTTGGCCTGGAACTTCCTGTCTGCTCAAGGAGGCGCAGATGAAGATTCACCGGGCGCAAGTCATCGCCAATGCAGATGCTTGTCCTGCTCCTGGCACGATCGTCAGCGCCACTGCCGACGGCATTTTGGTAAGTTGTGGCAACGGATTGCTCAATTTGACTGAGGTCCAAATAGAAGGCGGCAAGCGATTGCCTGCCGCCGACTTTTTGCGTGGGCACCCGTTGCAGGCGGGTGATGTGCTGGGTTGACTAGCGTGAGGCTCGATGTCGCCAGTAACCCGGTTCACGACTGAGGTGCATGAGAGCCAGGATAAGGACGTCATCTTGTTCCATGGTGTAGAGGATGCCATAGGGGAAACGGCGCACCAGATACCTGCGGACGTCCTCTTCAATGCATCGCCAGCGATCTGGGGCTTTCAAGATGCTTTGAATCGCATCCTCCACCTCCACCGTGAAATCCGCACCCAGTCTGGCAGTCCGCTCCTCATAATACAAAGCGGCATCAGCGTATTCAGCCAGTGCCTCAGGATGATAGATGTATTTCATCGACCGACCAGCTTGCGAACCAACGCTGAACCCTCCTCACCAGGGATGCCAGTGACGGAGCCAGATCGGATCTCATCACGGCGTTTTCGCGCCAGCTTAAGCCAAGCCTGTCTGGAAGGACTGGTCTCGTCGTTTGAAAGGCTGCCCGCGAGACGCTCCGCCAGTTCGGCACGGTCATTCGCGGGCAGTTCAAGTGCCTGAGATTCGATCTCTTGAGGCGTGAGTGGCATGCCGGAAGGTAGTGGACTCAATCCAGCAGTCCAATATTGATTTTGGCTCGCCTACTCCTGCAGGAAGACGAAGACGCCCTTCTTGTTGCCGATGACGACATCCATTTTGCCGTCCTTGTTGACGTCGCCCGGAGTCACCTGGGTGCCGACGCCGCTGTTGTCGTCGATTTGATGGGGAATGAACTGCGCTTCTTTGCCGTCGCGCTTGATCTCGAACCAATAGAGCACCGGGGCTGCCTGCGGCTCGTCGTCCTTCATCGGACCGTGCGCCCAGCGGCGCTTGCCGGTGACCACGTCCATGACGCCGTCGCCGTTCATGTCAGCGAGTTGCATGGCGTGAAGCTGACTGAATTTAACACCTACCGGGCTGTCTTCGACGGTGGCTCCCATGAGCTTGTGTTCAGTGAAGGTGCCGTCGGCTTTTTGCTCAAACCAGCCGAAGCCGTAGCCGTGTGCGTCATAGCTGCTGATCACATCGTTGCGACCGTCGCCATTCACATCGTAAACGAGGATGAAGGAACCACCCCGGCCGCCTGCCGTCGTGAAGAGTTGCGGGTGGAAGACCCAGTCGCTGTCGGCCTTGGTGTCTGCGGGCTGTTCGCGCCAGCCTTCTTTGTCGAGAATGTCAGCACGGCCGTCGCCATTCACATCACCCACGCCATAGCCGTGCGTGTAGCGGAAGTACTTCTTGTCGTTCTCCGGTGACTTTGGAGAGATGGGGCGAAAGCGGGCTTTGCCGAAGGGATTGGACCAGTCGATTTCGGCATAGCCAAGCTGACCGCCGGTGTGGCAGACGATTTCGGGTTTGCCATCGCCATTCACGTCTTTGAAATCGGGGGACTCATTGTCCGTGACATCGAAGATGGTGTGGCGCTTCCATTCACCGCCTTTGTTCTGCGGATTTTCAAACACCCAGGTCTCCTTGCCCGGCCAGGAATAGGCCAGGATGTCGCTCCAGCCGTCACCGTTGAAATCATAGGTGTAGGTCAGGAAGAAATCGCTGTAGCCCTTGGCCGGATCGTACGGCTCCTTTTCGAATTTTGGTGCGAACTCAACGCGCTCCTTGAACTCCGGGCCCTTCCAGATGAAGCGGCCTGAGCAGATGTCATTTTGACCGTCATGGTCGAAATCTGCAAAATTTGCCCCTTCTGCCACGAACTCCTCGGTGAGCGTGAATTTTTTGAACTTCAAATCAGCGGCGCACAAGGGCAGCGCGAGCAGCAGGGTCGGGATGAGCAGTTTGGTCATGGTGGTTGGAGGGAACAGTGTTGGAAGGAGTGATCTTGCAGGCTTGCGGTATCAGCCGAGAAACTTCCCGGGATTCAAGATCCCATTCGGATCAAGCGCAGCCTTCAAACGAAGGTGCATGTCATTCGCGGCGGGAGAGACGGCATCACGCCACCAGCGTTTTTTGGCGATGCCGATGCCGTGTTCGCCGGTGATGGCACCGTTCCAGGCGATGACTTGGTGGAAGAGCTTGTCGAGTGCTGCCTCGGCCCGCTCGCGGATGGCAGGGTCGTCCATGGTCGGGACCATGATGTTGACGTGGATGTTGCCGTCACCCGCATGACCGAAGCAGGCGACTGGGAAGCCGTTTTCGCTTTGGAGTTTCTCGGCGAAATCGACCAGATCCACGAGACGACCGCGCGGTACGACGATGTCTTCGTTCAGTTTGATCAGGCCGGTATTGCGCAGGCTGTAGCTGAATTCGCGGCGCAGCTTCCAGAAGGCTTCGCAGGCTTCATCGCCCATGGCTTGGTTTAAGCAGATGCTGCCGAGGCTTTGTACGAGCTTGGCGAGTTGTTCGATTTCGCCTTTCACTGAGTCGGCCTGGCCGTCGATTTCGACGAGGAGATGCGCATCGCCTTCCGGTGTGACGGAGGCACCGAGATATTCACGGGCGGCGCGCAGGGTGAACTTGTCGGCGATTTCGAGGGCGCTGGGCAGGAAGCCGCTGCCGAGGATGCGCTGCACGGCATTCGCCGCTTCGGCGAAGGAGTTGAAGCCTGCGGAAAGCATCGCGCGCATGGGTGGGTGCGGGATCAAGCGCAGGGTGGCTTCGGTGACGACACCGAGCATGCCTTCGCTGCCCACCATGAGCCCGACGAGGTCGAAGCCGGTTTTGTTTTTATGGCAGCGGCCGCCCGCTTTCACGATGGAGCCGTCTGCCAGCACGGTTTCCAAACCGAGCACGTAATGCCGGGTGACGCCGTATTTGAGGCAGCGGGGACCGCCAGCGTTTGTGGCGATGTTGCCGCCGAGGCTGCACTCTTTGAGCGAGGCCGGGTCCGGCGGATAGAACCAGCCCAGCTTGCGCACTTCATTTTGGAGATGTCCGGTGATGACCCCCGGCTCGATCACCGCCACGCCGTCTGCGAGGGTGATCTCTTTGATCTTGTTCATGCGCGCGACCGATAGCGCAATGCCGCCCTGCAGCGGCACGCAGCCACCGACATAGCCCACGCGCGAACCCTGAGGCGTGACGGGAATGCGGTTGGCATTCGCAAAGCGCAGCACCTCGGAGACTTCGGCGGTCGATTCAGCATGCACGACGACCTCGGGCGGATTCGACGCGAACCATTTGTCGGTGCTGTGCGTGGCGATGTCGGCCTGCGTGACGGAAACGCGAGCAGGACCGAGAAGCGAGATGAGTTGATCGGCAAGGGAGGCCATGCGCATTCTTGGGGCCGGATGCCCGGCCTTGCAACTTCATGCCCTGCGTCTAATTTGGTTTCCATGCAAAGTCTCATGCCTGGCTGAAGTAGCGCATCCGAGGTGACACAGTGAGGCTCACTCCTCCCCGCCGAGCAGGAACTGAAAATCGTTGAGGGTGAGGGCTTGGGCGAAATTTTCCTCGCCGAGGATGTCGTTGGCGAGGGAGCCTTTTTGTTTTTGCAGCTGGCGGATTTTTTCCTCGATGCTGTTTTTCACGATAAGGCGGTAGGCGAAGACGGTCTGCTTCTGGCCGATACGGTGGGTGCGGTCGATGGCTTGAGCTTCGACGGCGGGATTCCACCACGGGTCAAAGAGGACGACGTAGCTGGCGGCGGTGAGATTGAGGCCGAAACCGCCAGCTTTGAGGCTGATGAGGAAGGTGGCGGAACCCGCGTGGGTTTGGAAATCGTTGACCAATGTGCCACGGTCTTCGGTCTGGCCGGTGAGCTTGAAGGACTGCCAGCCGCGTTCCTGAATTTCTGCCTCAATGATGGCGAGCATTTCGACGAACTGGGAGAAGACGAGCACTTTCTGCCCTTCCTCCATGAGGGGTTCGAGGAGTTCCATGAGCGCGGCGACTTTGGCGCTCTCGCTGGCGGGTTCTGCGGCTTTTTTGCGGCCCTTTTTAGGTTCCGTGGCATCCAGGCCGAGCAGGCGCGGGTGGCAGCAGATCTGCCGCAGGCGCAGCAGGCTGGTGAGGATGTTGAAACGCAGCTTGTCGAGTTGCTGGCTGGTTTCGGCTTTCAAAAGCTCAGCGCGGGCGCGTTTGACTTCGGCCTTATACAGGGCGGCCTGGGTGCCTTCGAGTTCGATGCTGAGATCTTCTTCCACGCGGTCAGGCAGATCGCGGGCGACTTCGTTCTTGGTGCGGCGCAGCAGGAAGGGGCGGGTGCGGGCGGCGAGGCGGCGGCGGGCGAGCGGATCGTCCCTGCCGTCGAAGTTTTTGGTGAAGGCGGCGCGGGTGCCGAGCACGCCGGGCATGGCGAAGGAGAAGATGGACCAAAGATCGAGCAGGCGGTTTTCAATGGGTGTGCCGGTGAGAGCGAGGCGATGTCTGGCTTTCAATCCGCATGCAGCCTGGGCGTTCTGTGAGGTGGGATTTTTGATGGCCTGCGCTTCATCAAGAATGACGGCACCCCATTCGATTTTGCGCAGCAGCTCTTCATGGATGCGGAGTTGGGAGTAGTGGATGATGAGGAGATCGACCGAGCCTTCGAGGCCGGTTTTTCCTGCGCTGGCGCGGTTCCACACTTCGACGGTGAGCTGGGGGAAGAAGCGGGAGACTTCGCTACGCCAGTTGTCCTGCACGGACTTGGGGCAGATGACGAGCAGAGGTTCTTTCATTTGCTGCTCGCCACGCAGCCAGGCGATCCAGACCAGCGTTTGCAGAGTTTTGCCCAGACCCATGTCGTCCGCTAGCACGCCGCCGAAGCGGTTGGCGGTGAGGTAGGCTAGGAAATGAAAGCCTTCGGTTTGATAAGGGCGCAGGGTGGCGGTGATGCCCTCCGGCAACGGCGGAGTGACGCGGGTTTGGATCTCCTCCACCCGGCGGCGCACCTGCGCGACACGCTCCGCACTCAGGAGTGTGGTGTCTTTGCCAGCCAGCCCACCGAGCTGGAGGGCATGCAGGCGTTGTTTCTC
This sequence comes from uncultured Verrucomicrobiota bacterium, assembly GCA_903848465.1. Lineage (GTDB taxonomy): Bacteria > Verrucomicrobiota > Verrucomicrobiia > Verrucomicrobiales > Verrucomicrobiaceae > Prosthecobacter. The sequence goes on along the minus strand of CAINGK010000058.1, from coordinate 52,340 downwards.
TGAGCTGAAATCATGCGCGGCGAGGCCGAGTTCAGCGAGTTCCTGCAACTGTGCCTCGCTGAGCTGGTATTCGAGTTTGCGCCAGCCTTTGCCTGGGAGGCGCACCCATTTGCCCTTGGCTTTGAGCAGCAGATCGATCTCGACTTGAGTCAAAGTGCTGTCGCTGACATCCAGGGCGACGCTGAGGTCAAACCAGTCGATGCCGGTCTTTGATTCTTCAATGTCGAGGCGCACGTGGCCGGCGACTTTGCCATCGCGCAGGCTGGCGAGTTCGGCATCCAACTCGACGGTGAGGCCTTTAGGCCGGCGGTCGAGCCAGGCGAGGAAGAGTTCCGGCCAGTCCCGGCCTTGAATGCGTTGTTCGAGCCATAGATCAGCAGGGCCGTAAACGGGCCGCAGCGGCCACTGCGCCAGCCAAGCACCGGCGGCGGGCAGGTGGGAGCTGTCAATCTGCACGAGCTCATCCGCCGCAGGCTGCGTTGTCTGTTTGAAGCGGTAGGAGGTGTCCCAGGCCGTGCCGGACCATTGGCTCGGTGCTTGCACGCCGCCGAATTTAGCCTGCGCACGCACCTGTAGGTAGTCACTGTTCGATTGCGGTTGGCGGGCGAGCTTGCAGCGCACTTCAATCTCTGCGCGGATGATTTTTACCCGGCCTTCGAGGCGCTGGGGTACGGGTACGCCGAGCTTGGCCAGGGCGCTGACGCCTTCCTTGGTTTCCAGGGCTGCGGCCGGAATGCTGACCGGCCAGCTCAGGGAGGAGTTGCCAAAGGGCCAATAATTGAGGGTATGTACGGCTTCGGGTGTGACGTAGCGCAGCGGGAAGCCCGGCACGATGGCGAGCGGTGGTAGCGGTGGGTAGCCTTCTTCATCGAGCAGGCGCAGCTCATAGGAACCACTAGACTGGGCGGGTGGTTGCAACTCCCAGCGCATCGGCTCGTCGATGAGGGGCAGTGGATCGCCCGTGATGGTGGCGACGTGGGTTTGAAACAACTGCGGGGAAGAGATGAGCTGAGCGAGGCTATTGGTCAACGCATCGGAGAAAGGCAGGATGTCGGCGGGGCGCAGGTCGCCATAGTTTGTGAGCGCGGCCTTCAAGACGAGATTTGAGCCGGCGCTGAGCAGGTTTTGTGGACCGCTGCCGTAGTAGGTGGAGCCGCCCCCAAGCTGCTTGAGCAGCTTCTGCGTGGCTTTGCCAAACTCGGCATCTCCCGGGTGGCGCACCTGCACGTGCGCGCCGGTTGCATGCAGGACGAGGCGCAGCTCTGGGGCCTCGGCTGCTAGTTGGAGCTTGGGCTCCTGCCAGGTGCCAAGCCGTTGCTTCCATTCCTCGATTTCTTTGAGGTGTGCCCATTGCTGGATGAGCCGTTTCTGCACTGTAGGATCTACCAGCTTCGCCAAAGTGTCCGGCAGCGCGAGATTGCAGGACTTTAAGGCCATCGCAAGATAGGCAAAGAACTCGGTATCATCGACAGGGGGATGTTCGGTGGGCCAGAGATGCACCTGGCCATAGCCCCAGTAACTTTGCTTGCCGCTGATCTTGAACAAATCCTGCTGCGCAACCATACTCTGCCCACCTGAGCGCCAGATGGCGGCCTGCTGAAGAAACCGCAACTGAGAGGCGGTCAAGGTGATGCCCAGCCGAGCGGCGGCACGCCCCGGGAAGGAATCCGCATCGGGCTGGATCACTGAAGGATTGGCTGTTTTTACGGTCTTATCATTGGCCGCTGTAGGGTTCACGGCCTGCGTCTTTAAATGCAGGATCAAGGCAGCAGCGTGCTTGCAGTCCACATTGACGGAACAGGTGCAAAGGGTATCCACCGTGAAGCGGTTGAAGCTGAGCATGACCACGTAAAGAGCATGGTCTTGCACTTGGGCCTGCAGGCTGCGGCCAGGCTCCGCCCAAAGCACCTGCCGAACAGCGTTTTGATGGAAGAGCTGGGTACCATCCTGCAAGGCTTTCAAATCGAAATACTCCAGAGCCTCCTTGAGTAGTTTGCGCTGCTTGGTAGCTATGTGGATGGGGGGAGCTTCAGACACGGGTAGTGATGCAGAATGCGGCGACAGCAGCGGCGCTCAAGCGTAAATCACAGCGTATTCATGCCCCCGCTCATCGAAGTCACGCACCCACGCGGCATTTACCTGCCGGAGGCGGATCTGTGGCTGGACCCGCATGTCGGGAAGGAGCGGGCGTTTGTTTCCCATGCACACAGCGACCATGTCGCGCGGCATGCTTTGACGTTTTGCACGGAGATCACGCATCAGCTCATGGTGGTGCGCAAAACGGTGAAAAAATCGGGCAGGGTGGTGTCTCCGCAGATGCGGGAGGTGTTTGAGTGGGAGGGTTGGGAACTGCGGCTATTGCCGGCAGGGCACATTACGGGTTCGGCGATGCTGCACCTGACGCGCAAGGCGGATGGGGCGACGCTGCTCTACACCGGCGACTACAAGCTGCGGCAGGGGCTGAGTGCGGAACGCTGTGAGCTGATGCAGGCAGACACGCTGATCATGGAGACGACGTTTGGACTGCCGAAGTATCGCTTTCCACCGGCGGAGGATGTGATCGCGCAGATGCTGGCGTTTGTGCGGGATACGCTGCGTGATGGCGGCATTCCGGTGCTGCTGGGGTACTCGCTGGGCAAGGCGCAGGAGATTCTCTGTGCGCTGGGAGATGAGGGCCTGCCGGTGATGGTTCACACCAGTGTGGCACAGATCACGGAAGTGCTGGCGCAACATCTGGGGAAGCTGCCGCAGTGGCGGCTGTTCAAGGCGGACGAGGCCGCAGGACATGTGCTGGTGTTTCCACCGGGGGCGAAGCTGGATCTGCCCAAAATGCGTACAGCAATCCTTTCGGGCTGGGCCATTCAGTCATCGGCCAAGTATCGTTATGGCGTGGATGTGGCGCTGCCGCTGAGTGATCACGCGGATCATCCCGAGTTGCACGAAACGGTCGCACTCGTGAAGCCACGCCGGATTTACCTGGTGCATGGTTCGACGCGCGAGTTTGCCGCAGAGCTACGGCTGCGCGGGCATGATGCGCGGGCGCTGGGGGCGGAAGATCAGTTGGAGCTGAGCCTGTCAGCCCACTGACTCAAGTTTTTGTCTGCGGGCGAAGAAGACGCGGGCGCTTTCCATGACGCCATACGCGGTTTCCTGGGGCGTGAGTTCGGCGGTCTTGATGCGCAGGTCAGCGAGGCCTTTGTAGAGCGGCTTGCGCTCGTTGAGCAGGCGCTCGAGCTTGGCCTTGGGATCTTCCTCGCCGTTGAGCAGCGGACGATTGGTATTCATCGCCGTGCGGCGTGCGAGGCGCTCGGGATCGGCATCAAGCCAGACGATGTAGCCGAGATGCCGCAGGATGGCCAAATTGCGCGGTTGGGTGACGATGCCGCCACCGGTGGCGATGACGCAGCCGCGTTTGCCAAGAAGGGAGCGCAGCGCGGCGGACTCATGCCGGCGGAAAGCGGCCTCCCCTTCCGTGGCAAAGATGTCGGGAATGCTCTTCCCGGCGGTATCGACGATGAGATGATCCGTATCGACAATCTGGAAGCCGATCATGTGTGCGACGATGCGGCCGACGGTGGTTTTGCCGGAACCCATCAAGCCAATGAGCAGGATATTCGGCTGGCGATGCAGGGGGACTTCGCCGGCAGTTTGCACCAGATCGAGAATGGAGGAGGCGAGGTCGGGGTCATCGCGCAAGGCCTCGAAATAGCTCGCGTAGCGTGGCTGCCAGCCGGTGGTATGCAGCTTGGTGTTGGAGACGCGCTTATGACTCCAGCCGCGTTTGCGATTGGGGTCAGGTTCGCGTGATCCGGGCAGTTTGAGACCAAACAGGATGCACAAATGTTCCAGGCACTGCTTCTGCGTCATCTGGGCGTCATCCACCACGTTGTAGATGCCACCCAGGCGCTGCGTGACGAGATGCACGAGTGCGGCAGCGGCGTCATCGGCGTGGATTTGATTGAGGATGCGACCCTCGCCCTTGTTGCCTTCGATGGCGGCCTTTCCTTCCAGCAAATTCTTCAACACAAACGAGCGGCCAGGACCGTAGATGCCAGCGAGTCGCGCGACGGCCCCCTTTGCATGCAGAGCGATGTTTTCAGCCTCGCGCAGGAGGCGGCCAGTGTCGCGGTCAGGGTCGGCAAAGCTGGATTCATCGACGATTTCACCGTTCACCTGGGGATAGACACTGGTACTGCTGGTGTAGAGCGGAAAGGCGGTGGGGAACGCCTGAGTGAGATGCCGCATGCCATCGACATAGACGGTCTGGTACATCTCGGCACCACCACGGCTGGAACTGGCGCAGTGGATGACGGCATCCATGCTGCCGGCGTCGAGCCTAGAGGCAAGAGCCGTGACGGCAGCGGGGCTGGAAATATCGCAAGACTCGGTGCGCCAGGGCTTGGCCGAGGCAAGGCGAGTGGCGGACTCCGGCGAGTGCGTGAGACCGATGACCTCATGACCAGCGGCATGAAGAAGATCTGCAGCGCGCTCGCCGACGAATCCACATCCTGCGACGAGCACCTTCATAGCGGGCGGTGTTTCTGATAGTAGGTGACGATGCCTTTGACGACTCCCTGCACATAGTCCTCGATGGCGCTGGACTGCAAACGCCCGGAGATAAGCGTACGGCCAAGGAAGTGCCCGCGCAGCAGGCGGCGATACGTTTCCTCGTTGTTCATGACATAAGGTTCGAGGTAAACGACCGGGCAGTCATAGATGCGATTGGCGAGCAAATTGCGCGCAAAGACATACGAATTGGTACCGACATGGCGGGCATTGGGCGTGGTGTAAACGTAGGCGGGCAGGCCGGTGGTCTGGCGCATGCCATTGGCGACGGCTTCTGCCAGCGGCAACTCCTCCAGGTGAGTGCGTGAGAAAAGACGATGGAGCATCTCGTAGCGCACGTCTTGCTGCTCCAGTTCGACGGGCGAGTAGCAGCCGTTGACGAGCACGTGCATGTGATTCATCGGCGAGAACTGCGGCGCGGTGGCATCGCCCCAGGCTTCGGCATTGAAGTGCAGGCAGAGCACCACGTCGGGCTTGATAGTGGTATTCACCTTTCGGCCACGGGCATGGATTTCGCTCACACGGTAAAACAGCTTTTCACTCTGCCACTGCACCGTGAGGATTTTCGAGTCGCCGGTGACGCCGCTGTATTTCTCCTGTGGCTGCGGAAAGCCGGAATCGACCAAGATTTGACGCGCTGGCACGAGCAAATCAGCGGGACGCTCCTGCGTCACAGGCTCGGCACGGTCACGCACCAGGGAGACGTAGGCACCGAGAGCCTTGAGCCGCTCCGCGAGCACTTGGGCGGTGGTGAGAGTGAGATCCCCCTCCTGGATGGACTCGCCCGGCGCAAAGCTGAGGTGGCGCTCCTCCATCTGCCCATAACCGCCGCCGATGTGGCCGGGGTCGATGGCAATGTGAATGTCACTGAGCAGAAGGCGGCCTTTGAGCGGGGGCATTTCGACCGCAGTCCTCCAGGTGCGGGTGCCAGGCAGGGGCGATTCGGGGCGGGTGGCGAAAGCGATGCGTGCCTCCGGTTTAATAGGGTCACCGGTTTTGATGACCACGCCATCGGCCTCCACCTTCCATGGCGGCGGCAGGGAGGAGCCGTCGCCATAAACCTCCCGCAGGGCCATTTCGAATTCATTGCGGGTGAGGGTTTGATGGAAGGCCTGCAGCTTGAGCCAATCCGGCTTGGTACCGAGGGCACTGAGGCGTTCCAGACGTGTGGCAGGAGGGGCCGGGGGAGGTGGCGGCGCGCTCGTGGGGGCAGCCGCTGTGGTGGCCGGCATCGGTCCCGGTGTCGCCTGACCGGGGGTGATAGGGGCGGGGGAAGTCGGCGCGGGTATGATCGTCTGCGCCATGCCCGGCGTCACCATCATGGACGCAAGCATGACCGGCAGCAGGCGGCGGCGCGGCATTCGTTTCATCATCATAAAGTGCATCCTAGACTTGATCCTAGCCTTCATCATCTACTAAGTAGCAGCACGATGAATGACAACACGGCTGACAGCGCGGACGGACTCTTTCGGCTGCTTTTTTTGGGGGATGTGGTGGGCGAACCGGGGCGCAAGGCGGTCGGCGTGCTGCTACCGCTGCTCAAAGAGGAGCTCAAACTCGACTTCATCGTCGTCAACGGTGAGAATTCCGCCGGCGGTCGCGGCATCACGCCCAAGATCGCCATCAGCCTCATGCGCGCCGGGGCTGCCGTGGTAACCAGCGGGGACCATATCTGGGATCAACGAGAAATCGTGCCGTATCTGGCGGATGAGCCGCGCATGCTGCGGCCGATGAACTACCCGGAAGGCACCCCCGGCCACGGCTTTGTGGTGCTGGAATCCAAGAAATGCAAAGTGGCTGTGGTGAACCTGCAAGGGCGCACCTTCATGAACCAGCAGCTCGACAATCCCTTCCCCGCCATCACCGCCTGCGTGGAAAAGCTGCGCGAGGAAACCCCCGTGATCTTTGTCGATTTCCACGCCGAGGCCACCAGCGAGAAAGTCGCGATGGGCTGGCATCTGGACGGCAAAGTCTCCGCCGTCGTCGGCACCCACACCCATGTGCCCACCGCTGACGAGCGCGTGCTGCCCAAGGGCACCGCCTTCCAAAGCGATGCAGGGATGTGCGGTCCGATGGACAGCGTGATCGGCAGCCAGATCGAGCCCGTGCTCGAACGCTTCCTCACCATGATGCCCACCCGCTTCGGCGTCGGGCGCGGGGCGGTGCGGCTGAATGGGGCGCTGATTACGATTGACCCCGCCACGGGGAGGGCGCTGAGCATTGAGCGCGTGGCGCGGACTTGGCATGAATGAGGGACTAGAGTGTCAAATAGCCTTCACATTCCGAAGTGCTGGCGGAGCCGGTCATGGACTATGGCCAGTTCTTCGTCAGACAGTGCTCCGAGTTTTCGCATCAAACGCACCGTGGGCACCGACTGAATTTGCTGAAGATGAAAGGCTCCGCTTTTCAAGAATGGCTTCGAGATGCTCACTTCCCAGCGGTTCCCACGTAATGCGGTTGTGTGCGGAAGGATCGTGACCAACGCAAGTTCATCGTCGTTCGGATAGCTGGTCAATAGCAAACAAGGGCGGACTTTACCTGCCAGACCGAGGTCCACTTGCCACACTTCACCTGCGTTCATTGGGCGGCGTCCTCGGCTTCCATGGCATCAAGCATGGCGAACCCCATCGCGGCAGAGTGTTCGCAGACGGCAATGTCGTCCGCCTCGGCTGTAGTCGTTTCGATCTCAAACAGCCGCAGCGAGAGTTCCCGGCGCTCTGGGCGGGTGAGTGCCGGTAGTTCTTCGAGGACTTGGGCGAAGCTCATAAGTCGGTGATCATAGGTTTTGTTTTTGTACCCGTCAATCCGGGAGACGCTGGCTATGATCCATACGACGAAGCATCCGCAGAGTCACGGTCATCCGGCCATCATTTGGCAACTGCGCCAGCTCGATTAGCGATCTACTTGAGCTTGGCCAGCGCTTCCTCAGCCAGTTTGCGGGCTTTGAGTTGATGGAACTTCGTGCTCGCCGCTTCGGTAAAATCCACCTTCGCTTCGGCTGTGCTGCCGAGGGCGAGATGGGCGCGGGCGCGATTGTAGAGGATGTAGGCGTCATCGGGCGTGAGCGGCAGGGCGGCGTTGTAGGCGGCGAGGGCTTCATCCGCGCGACCGAGCAGGAGGAGGGCATCGCCACGCCGGTTCAGAGCTTTGGCGGTGCAGGGGATTTTCTTGGCATGATCAGGGGGCAAGCAGTCGCGTAGGGCGTGGAGGATGAGTTCGCAGGTGGTGGCGGCGGATTCGACAGCGGGCGATGCGGTGGTGGCTTCTTTGAGGTCATCTTTCACCCGCTCCAGCAGCACTTCGATGGGCTGAATGGCATATTCGCCGGGGCCTTTGGCCTGTGAGTACTGCTGCAAAGCTTCGACACATTCCCGGGCTTTGCCTGCGTTGGCTTGCTTCATGATGCCGCTCATGGTGGGCAGGGGTTCTGGGACGGGCAGTGCGGCTGGTGGCGTTGTGGGCACCGGAGGCATTGCCACCACTGGCGGCGCAGCAGGTGCTTGACCGGCAAGGTAGATGTCATCACCGACGAGGCGGGAGTATTCCGCTGGAATCTGCCCGCCACTTGAGCGCTCTAGCACACCGGCGCGGGTGCGTTTGAAGACCTGCTCGACCGTCAAACCGGGAGTGCGCAGGTTTTTGAGCAGTTCTTCGGTGTAGAGGCCGTTGGTGCCATCGCCATCAAGCGCGGTTTGTCCCGCATCGGTGGCAAAGGCGATGAGAGATCCCGCAGGCGGCTTCATCTCGCTCAGGCCACCGGGGCTGGTGGCATCTCGCGTGCGTCCGGTGCGCGCGACGGCCGTCGTGCGGCAGGCATCGAGAATGACCAGGTTGCAGTGCGCGCCGGCGGTTTTCATGTCGGCGACTGCTTGCTCGACATTGAAAAGCTTTGTTTCTGCCAGCAGGCGCAGAGTCACATCGTCGGCTCCTTCGGAGGTGTAGCCGGATTTGACCGGCAGCAGGTAGTTTGAGCCAGCTACAGAGATGCCATGGCCTGCATAGTAAAACAGGCCGACTTCGGCACCGGTCAAGGTGGCGCGGAATTCCACCACGGCGCGGAGCAGTTGATCGCGCGTGACGTCATGCTTTTCGATGACCGCAAAGCCGAGATCACGCAGGGTTTTGGCGACGGCTTTGGCATCATTGGCCGTGTTGCGCAGCGGACCCACGGCGGCTTCATACTTCGCATTGCCAATGACGAGAGCGGTGCGCGCAGAGAGTTTGGAAGCGGCTTCCGTTCGCAGGGCGAACGCAGCCAGTAGCAGACAGCCTGCGAGGTGAAGGCGGGAGGGCATGGCCCCCAGTCTGCAACCGAGAACCCACAGGTCAACCAAATGGACAATGCGCAATCGGTTGACCACGCGCGCAGACCCCGCATCATCCGCCGATGAAGTGCGCCCTCCCCGCCCTGCTACTAGTCCTGACGAGCTGCCAATCGACCTTGAAACATGCCGCTGAGCCGACGCCGCTTATTCCGGGAGATCCATCCGCGCCTTCGCAGATCACCCCCGATGAGGCAATGGCGCTGGCCCAGAAATACACCAATCACACCTGGCGGCCCTTCGCACGCAACATCCTGCACGGGAAGGACAAGAAGGGCGTCCTCGTCAACACGCCGGACGTGACGCACGAACCGCAGCAAGACCGCAAAGGCTGGTGGGTGCCGGGAGAGGCGAACAGCGGGGTGCCGTACAAGTGGGGCGGCTTTGATGACCCGGATTCGTTTGATCTCGCCATCGCCAATGGCAGCGCTGGCGGCGATGTGTCATCGCCCGAGAAACGCCGTGCCGACAATGCCGCTGTGAGTTTTCAGGCCGCAGGGGTGGACTGTTCGGGCTTCGTCGCACGCTGTTTGAAGCTGCCGACGCCTCACGACACCAGCCAGTTGCCCAGCGTTTGCACCGAGCTGCCTAGCGCGCAGGAATTGCAGCCTGGGGATGTGCTGAACATTCCGCATCGTCACGTCATTCTCTGCGCTGGGTGGTACGACCCGCAGCACACCTGGATCTACTACTATGAAACCGGCGGGGCGCCCGACTACTGGAAGCCCAGCCTCAAGCAGGCACCGCTGGCGGCCCTGCTCGCGCTCGGTTACAAGCCGCTGCGCTACAAAGGCATGGCCCATGAGCTGGTGCCCAGCGGCAAGCAGCCCAAGGAAGTGCTGACGCGTGCGGTCAAAGCGAGCGCCCTGGTGGTGCCGAATCCGACGGTGGGCGAGCCGTGATGAAGAGGGATGTTGTTTTGCGTGTCATGGTTTGAGTAGTTGACGCCGCGGCCCGGCGCGTGGCAGCATGCGCGTTTTCCCAACTGCCCATGGATTCCACCCTTCGTCCCTCCCGCACACGCTATGGCGTGATCGTTTTTGCCGTGCTGCTCGGCATCATCCATTACATTGACCGGGTGTGCATTTCCAAGTCGCAGACCCTCATTCAGAGGGATCTGAGTCTGGACGAAACGCAGATGGGCTACGTGTTTGCGGCGTTTTCGCTGGCGTATGCGCTGTTTGAAATTCCGGGCGGCTGGCTGGGGGATAAATGGGGACCGCGGCGGGTGCTGCTGCGCATCGTGATGTTCTGGAGCGTGTTTACGGCGGCGACAGGCTACGCATGGAATCTGGCGTCGATGATCGTGTGCCGGTTTTTGTTTGGTGCGGGCGAGGCGGGCGGGTTTCCGAACATCGCGAAGATGTTCAGCCTGTGGCTGCCGCAGGGTGAGCACGGTGTCGCGCAGGGCATCACCTGGATGGCCGCGCGCTGGGGCGGGGCCTTCACGCCGCTGCTGGTGGTGTGGATTCTGGGATTTGTGAGCTGGCGGAATACGTTCGTGATCTTTGCTTTCCTCGGGGTGGCTTGGGCGATTGCGTTTTACATTTGGTTCCGGGACAATCCAAAAGACCACAAGGGCGTGAATGCAGCGGAGCTGGCGCTGCTGGCGGATGCGCAGAAGAACATGGATGGAGGACATGCCAGCATTCCATGGAAGCGGCTGTTCACGAACAAATCGGTGCTGCTGCTGTGGTTGTATTACTTCTGCATCACCTACGTGTGGTACTTCTACATCACCTGGCTGCCGAAGTACATGGAGCAGGAACTGAAAATGGACATGAAGGCCCCCCTGTCCTCGGTGCTCAATGGCTTGCCGCTGTTTCTGGGCGGCATCGGCTGCATTCTTGGCGGTATTGTGGCGCGGCGCATGGCGGCCAAATCGGGCCGTCTCAGCCGTGCGCGGCGGCAGATTGGCGTGTTTGGCATGCTGGGGGCGGGTGGTATGATCGTGCTGGCCACGACCCTGAACAACCCCGTGTACGTCATGGTGGCGATGGGGCTCTCCGGCTTCTGCAATGATCTTTCGATGCCCGGTGCCTGGGGCGCGTGCATGGATGTGGGCGGCAAGCTCGCCGGCTCCGTTTCCGGCAGCATGAACATGATTGGTAACATTGGCGGTGCCGTGGGCATCGTGGCCATCCCGTGGCTGATGAATCTGACGCATCGAAACTGGGATCAGGTGATGTACGTCTCCGCCTCTTTCTATCTCGTCGCGGCACTCTGCTGGGCGTTCATCGACAGCGACGAACGCCTGCTGGAAGAATGAGCCGTGCGGAATTCCCGGCTTACTTTTTCTCCGTCTCCGAGCTGCCGCCTTTGATGCTCTTCAGTTCATCTTCAATCCGCTTGCGAGCTTTCGCATCGGGCGTCTTGAGAGCCTGGGCGCGTTCGAGGTACTCGATCGCCTTGGGTTTGTCTCCCAGGGCCTGATGCGTGAGGCCGATGTGTTCGAGGATCTCGGCATCTTCGGGAGAGATCGGCTGTAGCAGAGCTTCCGCGCGCTGCAGTTCCTTGAGCGCTCTGGGATAATTGGCTTTCTTGTAATGGAACCAGCCGAGGCTGTCGATGTAGGCGGGTTGGTCGGGTATCAGCTCGTTGGCCTTGGCGATGAGTTCGCCCGCTTTGTCCAGGTGCTTGCCCACATCCAGCCACATGTAGCCGAGGAAGTTCATGGTGTTGGCGGCTGCCTTGGATTCCTCGCGCGGCGTGAGCGTGATGGATTTCTCCAGCATGCGTGAGGCGTCCTCATAACGCGCCATGCGTTCGAGGGTGACGCCGTACTGATAGTAGAACAGGTGGTCCAGCAGCTCGCTCTGAGTGGCTCCGGCGAACTGCTCGGTCTCGGCGAATTGTTGGATAGATGGCCCCCATTCCTCCCGCGCGCGATGGGCGATGGCGAGCTGGTAGTGGACCAGTGGATGATCCGGGAATAGGCGTGCGCTGCGCTGGCCCACGCGCACCATGTCTTCAAACTTCTGCGTCTGAAAGAGCTCCCAGCCAAGTTTGACGTAGTCGCCGATCTCGCCGCCGCCGCTTTGAATGGCTGCTTCGAGATGCGGGATGGCTTTCTCGGGCTGCTTGAGCTTGTCGTACTCACTGGCCAACAGGCGCTGCTGTTCGGCGTCATCAGGTGCCTGCTTGACGAGTTGCTCCAGAGTGGCGAGCGCCTTCTCCTTCTGACCGGCGGCTCCGTAGAGACGGTAGAGCAGTTTGCGGGCTTCGAGGTTGTTGTAGTCGGCAGCCAGTTTCTCACAGAGCTGCCGGGCGCGCTCGGTATCGTTGGTCAGGAGGTACTGCCGGGCGACTTCGAGCGTGATCTGCTCGGCTTCTGCTTTGCTGGCGACCTTGAGGGCGTTCTCAAAAAACGGGGCCACACGCTGGCGGTACTCCATGCTGAACTCGGCCTGACCCAGCGGCCAGACGCGTTCGGCGGTGTGCCCCGTGGCCAGCCAGTACTGCGGGTCGTGGCTGTTCTGGTTGGCCGCCTGCGTCATGACCTCAATGGCCTTGCTACGCTCGTTGTGGGTGAGGTGCAGCATGACCGCCATCTCATACACCTCGGCATGACCGGGAAATTTTGCCAGCGCCTCGGCCATCGCTTTGGCGGGCACCTCGTCTTTGACGAACAGGTCTTCCGGCGGGTAGGTGCTGGCGAAGCGTGCGAGATTGAGCAGCGGCGCAGGCGTGCGCGGACTGGCACGCACGGCGTCTTCGAGGATTTTCATCGCCGCCTCACGCCCGTGGAATTGCATGGCAATCCCGGCGGTATGCGCGGCCAGATCCGCATTGCTCGGATCAGCTTTGAAAACAGCTAAGTAGTGGTCCAGCGCCTGACGCAGTTTCCCAGAGGTCTCAAACTGAAGCGCCGCACTGAAATGCGCGAGCACGTCCGCCCTGGTGGCAGAGCCTGGAGAGAGCTGTAGGTCCGAGGTGTCTGCCACTTTGGCTCCCAGAGACAGGTCGGCTGTGGTGACAGCATGACCTGGGTGCAGAGAGCCAAAGAAAGCGACAAGCCCCAACGCTAGGCAGGGCCGAAGAGCCTTGCCCACCGAGCCGTACCCGGGCATGACAAAGCTTCCTGCGTCTCGATACCATCGAATCGCACTGCGGAGAGGAGCCATGCCGGGGAGGCTAGCGGTTACGACTTGTAGCGCAAACGCTTCTTGTGACGGTTCGCGCGCATGCGCTTCTTGCGCTTGTGCTTGTTGATCTTCGTTTTTCTCCGCTTTTTGAGCGATCCCATGTTCGTGTTCTCCTGTTTGTTGGCGTTGATTTTAGTGGACGACTTTGTTCAGCGGGTATTCCACGATACCCTCAGCCCCCAGCGACTTCAGCCGCGGGATGATTACCCGCACGGTGGCTTCGTCGATGACCGTTTCGACTGCCACCCAATCCTGGCTGGCGAGTGTTGAAACGGTAGGCGAGCGCTGGGCCGGCAGGCATGCGACCACTTCCTGCAGCTGTTTCGCGGGAACGTTCATTTTGAGACCCACCTTGTGGCGGGCCTCGAGCGCACCTTTGAGCAGCAGCACGAGTGTCTCCATCTTCTGCCGCTTCCATTCATCACGGGCGGCGGGTCGGCTGGAGACAAATTGGGGGTAGCTTTCCATCAGCGTGTCCACGATGCGCAGCTTGTTCGCGCGCAGGGACGAGCCGGTTTCGGTGATGTCCACAATGGCATCCACCATTTCGGGGACCTTCACTTCGGTGGCACCCCAACTAAATTCGACTTCGGCCTCGACACCATTGGCGGCGAGGTATTTCTTGGTCATCTCCACGGCTTCGGTGGCGATGCGCTTGCCCTGCAGATCCTTGACGGTCTTCACGGACGAGTCTTCCGGAACCACGAGCACCCAGCGGGTGGGCCAGGAGGTGGCTTTGCTGTAGCGCAGGTCGGTGATGACCTCGACGTCCGCGCCGTTTTCCACGATCCAGTCACGACCGGTGATGCCGCAGTCGAGGAAGCCATGGTCCACATAGCGGCCGATCTCTTGGGCACGCAGCAGACGGAGCTCTAGCTCAGGATCATCCACCGAGGGGCGGTAGGAGCGGGAGGAGATGACGATGTTGAACCCCGCGCGCTTGAATAATTCAAGCGTCGGCTCCTGCAGGCTGCCTTTGGGCAGACCCAGGCGTAGGATGTTCTTCGGTTCGGACATGGTTGGGGGAAGGGGGCGCGCATCCTAGTGTCATTTTTTCCGCTGGCGAGGGGAAATTTCACGGCAGTCCTTCCCGCCAGTCCAAAACGGCCTTTTTGAGGCGCTGAGTCCTTGCCTGTTCGGGCTCGGCGAGGTTGGTGGTTTCGTTGGGGTCCTGGTCGAGGTCATAGAGCTCGGTGTGCGTACCATCCGCATTCACCAGAAGTTTCCAGTTCCCGTCGCGGATGGCGACGTTGGGAGATTTGGAATTGGGTTCTTTGGGATAGGGGAAGCCGTTCTTGACTGTGCCTGCCTCGGCCGATTTGCGACCGTATTCCCAGAAGAGGTGCTTGTGGCGCAACACTTTTTCTCCGCACAAGGCAGCGCTCATGTCTTCGCCGTCCTGGTCGGCCACGGGAGCTTTGATTTGAGCCAGGGCGCAGAGGGTGGGCATGAAATCGACGCTGCTGATGACTGTCTGCGCGTTCACGGTTCCCGCAGGTACTTTGCCAGGCCAGCGCACGATGAGCGGGGTGCGGATACCGCCTTCATAGAGGCTCCATTTCATGCCGCGCAAGCCCTTGGTGCGGGTGTGGTCGAGCGTGGGCTCTGGGCCGTTGTCTCCGCAGAGCATCACGAGAGTGTTGGGGGGCAGTGCGTCGAGGAGACGGCCAATCTGGCGATCTGTCTCTGTGAGCACGTCGCGATATTTCTCCGGCAAAGGGCGCGCATCTTTCTCGTCAGTGGGGCGGAAGGGCGTGTGTACGTCATCGAGCCACAGATTGACGAAGCGCGGTTGCGTGGAGTGCTGCTGCAGGAACTTCAGCGTTTCGTCCACCATCCAGCGCGTGCGTTCGTGCCGTGGAACCTGCTGGGGTTCGCGCTGGGTTTCCCAGGGCATCGTCTTCAAACCGAGCGCTGCGGCAGGTTCCGGACTTTCATAGGTGCCCAAACCGAGATCGTAGCCATAGGCGGCGAATTTGGGGGCGTCAGTCACGTCACGGCCTCCACCGAGGTGCCATTTGCCGATGTGGGCCGTGGCATAACCGGCGGCCAGGAAGGTGCGTGGCAGGGAGGGCGCGCGGGGATCCAAAAAATCCGCCTGCTCACATTCACGGTTGCCCGCCTTCGTTTGCAGATAGCTCGTGATCCGCCAACGAGCGGGAAATTGCCCGGTGATCATACCACAGCGCGATGCGGAGCAGATGGGAGAAGCCACATAGAACTGCCGGAACTGCATCCCCTCTTTGGCCAGGCGGTCCATGTGCGGTGTCGGCACCTGCCCGCCAAAGCAGGAGACATCGCCCCAGCCCAGGTCATCCACGACAATGCAGAGGACGTTGGGTCTTTCTGCGGCGGTAGAGCCGAGGAGAGAACCCCAGAGTGCCAGGAGTAGAATGCTTCGCATGCGAGGTAAACGCGGGCTTGGGGCTGCCTTATCTGGTGCAATCCGCCTGCACCTATCGAGATCACACTTGGGTGCGGCATGGCAAGCCGGAGGCTTGCTCTACGATGAAATCCACATTGACGCCCCCGTTTTGGGGAATACTCTCCCCGCTTCACAAGACGCATCATCAAATCATGATTCGTCCATATAACCCATACGACCACCACCATGTCCCGTAGCTACATCTTCTCGTCCGAGTCCGTCGGCGAAGGCCATCCTGACAAAGTTTGCGACACCATTTCTGACGCCATCCTCGACGCCTGCCTTGCGATCGACCCGAAGAGCCGCGTCGCCTGCGAGACCTTTGCGAAGAGCAATGTCGTCGTCGTCGGTGGTGAAATCACCATCCCGAAGCTGCAGAACAAGAAGCTCGGCACCACCAAGCCTATTGATGAAGTCATCAACGTCGGCAAAGTCATCCGTGACGCCGTGCGCGGCATTGGCTACACCAATGACGACGATGTGTTCCACGCTGACAAACTTTTCATCAACAACTACCTCACCATTCAGAGCCCCGACATCGCTCAAGGTGTGGACGCCGCTGGAGCTGAAGGCAAGAAGCATCAGGAACAGGGCGCGGGTGACCAGGGCATCATGTTTGGTTTTGCCTGTGACGACACACCGGAGCTCATGCCTGCGCCGATCATGTTTGCCCACCGCCTTGGCCGTGAGCTGACACGCATCCGCAAGGCTGGCAAGCTGGCCAAGTGGCTGCGCCCTGACGCGAAGAGCCAGGTCTCCGTTGAGTACGTTGATGGCAAGCCCACACGCATCGTGAACGTCGTCATCTCCACGCAGCACGCTGCGGATGTGAGCCACGCCGAGATCGAGAAGTTCTGCATCGAGCAGGTCATCAAGAAGGTGCTGCCGAAGAACATGCTCACCAAGGACACCGAGTATCTCATCAATCCGACCGGCAAGTTCGTCGTCGGTGGTCCTCAGGGCGACAGCGGCCTGACGGGACGCAAGATCATCGTGGACAGCTACGGTGGTATGGGCCGTCATGGCGGTGGTGCCTTCTCCGGCAAAGATCCGTCCAAAGTGGACCGCAGCGCCGCCTACATGGGCCGCTGGGTTGCCAAGAACGTCGTTGCCTCCGGCCTTGCCACCCGCTGCGAAGTTCAGTTTGCCTACGCCATCGGCCATCCTGAGCCTGTGAGCGTCCACATCGATACCTTCGGCACCGGCACCATCGGTGACGAAAAGATCCTCGACGCCGTTTTGAAGGTCTTCTCATTCAAGCCAGCCGACATCGTCAAGCAGCTCAATCTCCTGCGCCCGATCTATTCGAAGAGCACCAACTATGGTCACTTCGGCAAGATCGACGATCCAGACCTTACCTGGGAGCTCACCAACAAGGCCGACGCTCTCAAGAAGGCTGCAAAGTAAAGTCGCCTGAACTTTGTTGCACCGCAGCAAAGCTACTTTGAAGCCGCGCAGGGAAACCTGCGCGGCTTTTTTTCTGCCAGCTCTCCAGATTTCGTACGTTAGTGTAGCTCCCCAACTGCCTGCACCATGTCTGAAATGCGTTTCAATCCCATCACGCTCGATTGGGTCGTCATGGCTCCAGACCGGGCGCTCAGGCCGGATGATTTTCATCGAAAGGACGCGGAGCATCCGGTGCGGGCGAAGCATCGTGATGACTGCCCATTTTGCACTGGAAACGAAACACAGACTCCGGGGGAAATCGCACGCATGTCTGCTCCGGATGGCTCCTGGCTGGTGCGCGTGGTCCCCAACAAGTTTTCCGTATTCGACGCCTCGCTTGATTTGCAGCGGAAGAAGCAAGGCACGTTTCGCTCCATGTCCGCTGCCGGGGTGCATGAAGTGGTGGTGGAGCATCCGCGGCATGATCTCGATCTCGGAGAGATGGACCCGGCCCATCTGGTGCTGGTACTGCGCATGTACCGGGAACGGTATCAGGCGCTGCGTGGTCACCCGCTGGTGGAGAGCATCATCATTTTCAAAAACCAGGGGCAGCGTGCGGGCAGCTCCCTGGAGCATTCGCATTCGCAGATCACGGCAGCGCCGGTGCTGTCCTCGCAGGTGTGCATGCGCCTGCAGGAGGCGCGGCGTTTTCACGAACTGGAGGGCGGCTGCTTGTACTGCACGGTGCTGCACGAGGAACTGCTGGCGGAAGAGCGCATCATTGAGGCGGGAGAGGCCTTTGTGGCCTTCATGCCCTACGCCGCGCTGTCGCCCTATCACACCTGGGTGTTTCCGCGCCAGCATCAAACCGCCTTTGATGAGATCAGCGATGCAGACATCGAAGAGCTGGCGGGCCTGCTGAGCCGCCTGCTGCGGCGTCTGAAGGCCGCCGCAGATGCGCCGGACTACAACATCACCATTCGTTCCGCGCCCGTGGGAGAGGTGTCTGGGTGCTTTCACTGGTATCTGTCCGTCGTCTCACGCATCTCCCAACTGGCCGGTTTTGAACTCGGCAGCGGCACCTACATCAACAGCATGCGGCCAGAGCGCTGTGCTGAACGTGTGCGTGGCATCGTACTCTGAGCGCCTTTTCAGTCTGACGGCACCAGCCGTTTTTTGCCTCTGTCATATTTTTTGAATCCAGGCGCAGCGGGCAGGCGCAATAGGAGGCGTGAAAAGCGAGAACACTGCCCCATTGCCCCAGCGTCGGAACCTCCTCTGGCAGATTGCCGTGATGATGCGGCAGTGGTTTGACTCAGACTACCGCCCGCCGGGCTGGGAGGGGGACGACAAGCTGACAGACGCGATCGACTGGCGGCGCTGCCTGCCCTTCATCGTGCTGCATCTGGGGTGTCTGTCCGTGCTCTTGGTGGGATTTAGCTGGGCGGCGCTGGTGGCCGCGCTGCTGCTCTACGCGGTGCGGATGTTTGCCATCACGGCGTTTTACCATCGCTATTTCTCACACCGGAGCTACCGCACCTCACGCGGGATGCAGTTTCTCTTCGCGGTTTTGGGCAACACTTCCTGCCAGCGCGGGGCTTTGTGGTGGGCCTCGGTTCATCGCCATCATCATCAGCATTCGGATGAAGCGCCGGATGCACATTCGCCGCGTGTGCGTGGGTTTATCTGGTCCCACATCGGCTGGCTGACTAGTCCCAAAAATTTCCCCACGGACTACAGCCGCATTCGGGACCTGGAGCAGTTTCCTGAGCTGGTGTTTCTCAATCGCCATGATCAAATCGTGCCGCTGCTCTATGGTGCCTTTCTCTGGTTCACAGGATGGCTGCTGGAACGCTATGCACCTGGACTTGGGACCAACGGTGCGCAGATGTTTGTGTGGGGCTTTTTCATCAGCACGGTGATCCTGCTGCACGCGACGTTTTTCATCAACTCGCTGGCGCATGTGTTTGGCTCCAAGCGCTTCAAGACGGATGACGACAGCCGCAACAGCCTGCTGCTGGCGCTGCTGACTCTGGGAGAGGGCTGGCACAACAATCACCATCGCTATGCGGGCTCTGCAAGGCAGGGCTTCTTCTGGTGGGAGATCGACGTGTCCTACTACCTGCTCAAGATGCTTTCATGGATGGGTCTGATCTGGGACCTGAAGGCGGTGCCGCCCAGCGTCTATCGTGAAGCAGCGCAGCTCAAACAATCAGCCCAAACTCCTGGCGCATGAAACGGCCACGTCTTGCCATCATTGGAACGGGTGTCGCAGGGCTGGGCTGCGCACACTTTCTGCATGCGCATTTTGATCTGACGATCTTCGAGCAGAACGACTACGCAGGTGGGCACACCAATACTGTGACGGTGAATGAAGCGGGCCGTGAGCTACCGGTGGATACCGGCTTCATGGTCTTCAACTACGTGACCTACCCACTGCTGAGCCGCCTGTTCAAGGAACTCGATGTGGCGACAAAGCCGACCTCGATGTCCTTCAGCGTGGCGCATCTGCAAAGCGGCATTGAATACAATGGCACTTCGTTGAATCATTTGTTCGGGCAGCGTCGCAATCTGCTCAGCCCGCGATTTTGGAAATTCATTCTTCAGATCAATCGCTTCAATGCTGAGGCGGTCGCGGCGCTGAATGAGGCGCGTTTTGCCCGCATGACGCTGCGCGAATACGTGGAGGCACGGGGCTATGGCAGTGACTTCCTCAATCTCTACATCATCCCGATGGGTTCCGCCGTGTGGTCCACGCCGCCGGAGCTGATGCTCGAATTTCCCGCGCTTACGCTGATTCACTTCTGGCACAATCACGGATTCCTCGGCCTGAACACGCAGCATCCCTGGCGGACCGTGGCGGATGGGGCGCGCTCGTATGTGAAGAAGCTGACCGCGCCATTCAAGGATCGTATCCGGCTGGGTGCTCCGGTGGTCCGTGTTGAGAGAGACGCGGAAGGTGTGAAGGTGTTTCCTCGTGATGGTGGGGCTGAGGTTTTCGACAAGGTCGTCTTCGCCAGTCATGCGGACCAGTCTCTGCGCATGCTGGCCACGCCGACGGATCTCGAAAACGAACTGCTCGGCTGTTTCAAATACCAGCCGAACATTGCGACGCTGCACACGGATGAGAGCTTCATGCCCAGATCGAAAAAGTGCTGGGCCTCGTGGAACTACCGTATCAAACCAACGGCGGGTGGCGGCATTGAACCAAGCACGCATTACTGGATGAACAGTCTGCAGGGTGTGTCTGACAAAACGAACTACTTCGTGGCGATCAATGCGGCGGATGAAATCGCCCCGGACAAGGTGCTGAAGCGCATCAACTACGAGCATCCGCTGTTTGACCTGGCCGCGATCGATGCGCAGAAGCGGCTGCCTGAGCTGAACAGGATTTCCTCTGACCAGAGCACTTACTTTTGCGGAAGTTACTTTCGTCATGGGTTCCATGAGGATGCCTTTGGTTCGGCGGTTGCGCTGTGCCGTGATCTTCTCGGAAAGGAGCCGTGGTGATGCAAACCGACTCCGCCATCTATGAATGTGCGGTGATGCACCACCGGCTGCAGCCGAAGGTGCATCGGTTCAATTACAACGTCTTTTACCTTTGGCTTGATCTCGACGCTATCGACGATCTCGCTGCGAAGCTGCGCTGCTTCAGCCGCAACCGCTTCAATCTGTTTTCGTTTTATGACCGCGATCATCTTGATCTTGGTGCTGGTGATGTGAAGGCAAATATCTTGAAGTATCTGGCGGAGAGCCAGGTGGATACTTCGCGTATCGCAAGCATTCGATTGCTCACATTTCCACGGGTGCTCGGGTATATTTTCAATCCTGTCTGTTTCTACTATGCCTTTGATGCTGCTGGTGAGCCGGTTTGCGCGGTGGCGGAGGTGACCAATACTTTTCATGAGCAGAAGCCTTATCTCCTGAAGGAGTGTGACCGTGCGCAGCGCTTTCGCCTCATCACGCCGAAGCATTTCTATGTGTCGCCTTTTGCGGCACTCGATCTGAGCTTTGATTTCAAACTGCAAGTGCCGGACGAGAAGCTGGAGATTCACATCGACGACCGGAAGGTGGATGACCGCATGCTGCTGACCTCGCTAACAGGGAAGAAGCGGCCGCTTACCGATGCCGCGCTGCTGCTCTGCGCGGTGAAGTATCCGCTGCTCACGCTGCGCGTGATTTTTCTCATCCACTGGCACGCGCTGCGGCTGTGGCTGAAGCGCATTCCCTGGCACCGCAAATCGGCCAATGCCGGGCTGCAGCTCGGAGTCCAGCGGCCCCACGAATCCATCTCATCCTACAAGCCATGAACAACACCATCACCTACGACACCGACATCTCCGTCTCCACACCTGCGACGGCGAAGCCTGGATTTTATGAGCGGCTTTTCATGCTGTCGCTCAAACCCTTCGTTCATGGCGGTCTCAGGATGGTGCATCCCGATGGTCGTGCGCATGTGCTGGGCGAGCAGGGCGCTCCGGTCACCGCCGAGATGCGCATTCGCAGTCGCGATTTTTTCAAGCGCTGCGCCTTGTTTGGCAATGTTGGCTTTGGTGAGGCCTACGTCGATGGTGACTGGGATACGGACAACATTGCTGCGGTGATCGAGTGGTTCATTTTGAATCTTTCCAAGACGCAGGGATCGCGCAGTTCCTCTGGAAAAGTGGCTTGTGTGAATCTGCTGAACTTCGTCAACCGCGTGCAACACCTGCTGCGGCCCAACAGTGTGAGCACCAGTCGGCGCAATATCGCCGAGCACTACGATCTGGGGAATGAGTTTTACTCGCTCTGGCTCGACGAGACGATGACCTACTCTGCTGCGCGCTTTGAGCGTCCTGGGCAGCCGCTGGCGGACGCGCAGCATTCCAAATATGAGGCGCTGTGTCAGAAGCTGCAGCTCAAGCCGGGAGACCATGTGCTGGAAATTGGCTGCGGCTGGGGAGGATTTTCGTGCCATGCGGCGAAGCATCATGGGTGCCGCGTCACTGCTGTGACGATCTCGCAGGAGCAGCATAAGTATGCCACTGAGCGCGTGGCGCGTGAAGGGCTGTCTGATCGGGTCGAGATACGCCTGCAGGATTATCGCCACATCACCGGCCAGTTCGACAAGATCGCCTCCATCGAAATGCTGGAGGCTGTGGGAGACAAGTATCTGGAAACTTACTTCGCCAAGTGCGCTGAAGTGCTGAAGCCCGAGGGGCTGCTGGCCTTTCAGATGATCACGGTGGCGGACTGCCAGCACAAGGATTTGCGCAACGGGGTGGACTGGATTCAAAAGCACATCTTCCCCGGTTCGCTGCTGCTCAGTGTGGGACGTGTCAATGAAGCCATCAACCGCACCAGCGAGCTTTTCATGCACGGTATGGAAGATCTCGGCGCATCATATGCAAAGACTCTGCGGGTGTGGTTTGAACGCTTCAATGCCAGGCTCAATGAAGTGAAGAGGCTCGGTTTTGATGACCGCTTTGCCCGGAAGTGGAACTACTACCTGCAATACTGCGAGGCCGCTTTTGCATCGCGGAACATCAGTGTCGTGCAGGCTGTGTATACGCGCCCCAACAACGCCACACTGCATCGCGCTTTCTGACTCACATGATCTGGTTTCTTCGCGTCTTCTTTGCCATTGTGCTGGTGTCCATGCTCTGCGTTACAAGCTGGGCTTCGCGGCAGTGTGCATTGTGGGACATTCCAGGTTCTGTGGGTGGTCACCCATGGTTCATCGCCACGCTTTTTGACACCTACTGGGCGTTTCTCACCTTCTACTGCTGGGTCGCCTACAAAGAGCGTTCTTGGCTAGCCCGCATCGGCTGGCTGCTGGCCATTCTGCTGCTCGGCAACATCGCGATGGCGGTTTACATGCTCATCCTGCTCTTCCGCGCGCCGACGAGTTCTCGCATGGAAGACCTCCTCCTGCGCAAGTCATGAATGAACTCGTCCAGCGCGAATCTCTGTGGCGTCGCTGGGTGGTGAAGCCGGTTATTGCACAGTTGGCGCAAGGAACGACGCCTGCGAAGATCGCGCAGGCCATTGCCTTTGGAGTCACGACTGGACTCTTCCCGCTGCTGGGTACCACGACCGTACTGGCGCTGGGGGTGGGTGTTGTTTTGAAGCTCAATCAGCCAGTGCTGCAAGTGTTTCGAGAGCTGACCTATCCGCTCCAACTGGCAACCATCCTCTTCTTCATGCGCGCTGGTGAGTCGCTCTTTGGTGCTGCGCATGTGCCTCTCTCCATTCCCATGATGATGGAGCGTTTCTTTGCCAATCCAGGACAGTTCATCGCCGAGTTCGGCATGATCGGGCTTTACGGCGTGGTGGTGTGGCTGCTGCTCGCACCGCTTCTCATAGGCGTGGTTTATTTCATCAGCAAACCCCTCGTCGAAAAGCTTTCCAAACATCTCAACTTCGCAAGCCATGACGCATGAATTTTGGTTCCTGATCGGGGTGGGTGCCGTGGTGGCATTCCTGCTGTTTGCACTTACCTGGCTGCTTAGTTTGAAACTGAACAACTTCAGCTTTGTGGATGTGACATGGTCTTATGCGCTCGCGCTGATTGCGCCGCTTTACGCACTGCTGGGTGGCGGATTCACGGAGCGCAAACTCGTCGCGGTCACGATGGCGGTGCTCTGGAGTGTGAGGCTTGGTACGTATCTTTTGTTCCGTGTCAAAGGTCATCATCCGCATGAAGACGTGCGGTATGCCGTGCTGCGTGAGAATTGGAAGGATAATCTGGCGAAGAACTTCTTCTTTTTCTTTCAGGCGCAGGCTCTGCTTATCGTGCTGCTGGGGGTGCCTGTGCTGCTTGCGTGTTTGAATCCAGCACCGCAGTTGAGTCTCATCGAAATGATCGGAGTCCTCGTATGGCTGATCGGTCTGAGTGGCGAGGCTTTGAGCGATGCACAGATGAAGAAGTTCAAGGTTGATCCTGCGAGCAAAGGGAAGGTGTGTCAGGTTGGCCTTTGGGGCTATTCGCGCCATCCGAATTACTTCTTCGAGTCCGTGGTGTGGTGGGGGTTCTGGCTGTTTGCCTGCGGTTCACCGTGGGGCTGGGTCACTGTGTATGCCCCGGCGTTGATCCTGTACTTTCTGCTGCGTGTCACGGGCATCCCGCTCACGGAGGAATGCGCCGTGAAGAGCAAGGGAGACGCCTATCGCGAGTATCAGCGCACCACGAGTGCCTTTGTGCCGTGGCCGCCAAAAAGTTGAATCCAGCATCCGTCCAAGGTCGCACAACTCACCAAACCGCATGAGCACCATCAACGCCATCCTCGCCAAGAACATTCTCCCTGACACCATGATCAGGCTCGGCATCCGTCAGCGGCTGGCGGAGACGCTGCGGGAAAACAAACAACCCACCGCCGAAGCCCAGCGCGCCGCCTTGATGCGCTATGTGCAGGATCTCAAGCAGATGCCCGTGGCGATCGCAACGGATGAGGCCAACGAGCAGCACTATGAGGTGCCCACGCGATTTTATCAGCTCGTCCTCGGCAAGCATCTGAAGTACAGCTCCGGCTTCTGGCCAAACGAAAACACCACTTTTGATGAGTCCGAGGCGGCGATGCTGCAACTGACCTGTGAGCGCGCAGAGTTGCAGGATGGTCAGCGTATTCTCGAACTCGGCTGCGGCTGGGGCTCACTGTCGTTGTGGATGGCGGAGCATTATCCAAATGCACAGATCACGAGCGTCTCGAATTCGCGCACGCAGAAGCTGTTCATCGATGCTGAGGCGGCGAAGCGTGGCTTGAAGAATCTGACGATCATCACCGCGAACATGATCAACTTTGAAGGTGTTGGTACGGGTGTCTTCGACCGCTGTGTTTCCGTGGAGATGTTTGAGCACATGAAGAATTACCAGGAGCTCCTGCGCCGTGTTTCCACCTGGCTTAAACCGCGCGGCAAGCTCTTCGCACACATCTTCACCCACCGTGAATACGCCTACCACTACGAGGTGCGCAGCGAAGACGACTGGATGGCGAAATACTTCTTCACCGGCGGCCAGATGCCCAGCGATGACCTGCTGCTCTATTTCCAAGACGACTTGAAGATCGAAGACCACTGGTGCGTTAGTGGACAGCATTATTCAAAGACAAGCGAGGCTTGGCTGGCGAACATGGATGCGCACAAGGCGGAGATCCTGCCGCTGTTTGCCGAAACCTATGGCAAAGACCAGGTGACCAAGTGGTGGGTCTGGTGGCGGTTGTTCTTCCTCGCCTGCGCCGAACTGTGGGGCTATCGCGGCGGTGAGGAGTGGATCGTCTCACACTATCGCTTTATCAAACCATGAGAACGGCACTGACATTCGCGGCTGTCATGCTCGTGGCGGGGCATGTTCTGGCTGACTTCACCGAGTTCGTGAAGCAGGGCGATGCAGCCGATGCCAAATTTAAACCGGATGCAGCGCTGGAGTCTTACCTGCCTGCTGAAAAATTGAATCCCAACGACGCGGCGCTGCTGGTGAAAATCGCGCGGCAGTATGCATATCGCATGGCGGATTTGTCCTCCAAGGCCGAGCAGCTCAAGTCAGGACGCACCGCGCTAGCCTATGCTGAACGCGCGGTGAAGCTGGCTCCCAATCAGGCTGATCCACACCTAGCGGTCGCGATATGTCTCGGCAAACTTTCGCCGCTGGTCAGCAACAAGGAAGGCATCGAGGCATCGCATAAGATTAAGCTAGAAGCGGAAACCGCAACGAAGCTCAATCCCAAAGACGACTTCGCCTGGCACATGCTCGGACGCTGGAATCAGGAGCTGGCGCAGATCGGTGGCATGACCCGTGCCGTGGCCATGATCGTGTACGGTGCCTTGCCAAGTGCGTCCTATGACGAGGCGGTGAAGTGTTTTGAAAAGGCCATCGCGCTCAATCCGAACCGCCTCCTTCACTATGTGGAGCTTGGCCGCACCTACGCTCTGATGGGGCGCAAGGAAGACGCGAAGAAGTTCATTGAAAAAGGACTCGCGATGCCGAACCACGACCGGGATGACCCGGAGACCAAGGAGCGTGGAAGAAAGACTTTGAAGACCCTTTAGTCACAACATCATTCACCGGCTTTCGCGGGTGCCGCGCGGCCTTCTCCTTCCACGTCAGGAAGGAACATGGTCAGCAGGCCCAGCAGAGGAAGGAAGGCGCAGAAGTGGAAGACGAAGTTGATGCCCTGGTGGTCCGCCAGTTTTCCCAGCACGGCTGCGCCGATGCCCGCAATGCCAAAGGCCAGGCCAAAGAACAGCCCTGCGATCATGCCGACTTTTCCGGGCATGAGTTCCTGCGCATACACCAGGATGGCTGAGAAGGCGGAGGCGAGGATCAGGCCGATGATGACTGTCAGCACCGCCGTCAGCCCCAGGCCTGCATGCGGCAGCCACAGGGAGAAGGGGGCGGCGCCCAGAATGGAGAACCAGATGACGCGCTTGCGGCCGATGCGATCTCCCACCGGTCCGCCCACGATGGTGCCGACGGCCACGGCGAAGAGGAAGAGGAACAGGTAGTACTGCGAGGTCTGCACCGAGACATGGAAGCGCTCCATCAGGTAGAAGGTGTAGTAGTTGCTCAGGCTGACCAGGTACACGTACTTGGAGAAGATCAGCATGACGAGGATGGCCATGGCAAAGGCAATCTTGCGGGATGTCGGGCGGGCTGGAGCGGTGGCTGAGCGTGCTGGTTTGCGCTGAATGCGGTGCAGATTCCGCGCCTGCCAAAGGCCGATCTGCCATAGAACGGCGACTCCCAGCATCGCGATGATGGAAAACCAGGAGAGGGCAGCCTGCCCATGAGGCACGATGAACCACGCCGCCAATAGAGGGCCGATGGAAGAGCCGGCATTGCCACCCACTTGAAAGAGCGACTGCGCCAGCCCGCGCCGCCTGCCCGCCGCCATGTGCGCGATCCGCGAGGCCTCAGGATGGAAGATGGCGGAGCCTGAACCCACCAGCCCTGATGCGATGAGGATTGCTGAGTAGCTGTGTGCATTGGAGAGAGCCAGCAGGCCGAGCAGAGTCAGTCCCATGCCCACCGGCAGCGAGTAGGGCAGAGGCCGCTTGTCCGTGATGTAACCCACCAGCGGCTGCAGCAGGGAGGCCGTGACCTGAAAGGTCAGCGTGATGTACCCGAGCTGCGCGAAGCTCAGTCCGTACGTCTCCTTGAGCACCGGATAGATTGCAGGCAGCAGGGCCTGGATGGTGTCATTCAGCATGTGGGAAAAGCTGATGGCGAAGAGCAGTGCGAAGACGGTCTCTTTTGCGTCCTGCGCTGCGGTGGGGGAGATGGCGTGAGGTGGTCGGTCCTCGATCATCGTGTCTTTCATAAAGGCCGCGACCTTTCGCCTGAAGACTGGCGGGCACAATCTGGCAGGCTGGTGCTAGGCGGTCTCCGGCTGGTATTTTTCTCGGATTGCATCGCGGAACTCGCCGGGTGTCTGTCCGGCATGACGGCGGAAAAAACGGGTGAAGTAGGAGGGGTCTTGGAAGCCCGTCTGGTAGCCGATTTCGGAGACGCTGAGGTCAGAGTGCAGCAGGAGGCGCTTGGCATCCAGCAGGCGGCGCTGGCGGATGAGCTCCCCGGCGGCATGGCCGGTCTCCTGATGGATGACGTCGTTGAGATGATTGACAGTGATGCCCAGATCCTTCGCATACGGTGCCAGAGTCTGCCATTCCCGGAAGTGGTGCTCCAGCGAAAGATGAAACTGGCGGGCCAGCAGCGCAGCGCGCGAGGTCTCCTTGACTGGATGCTTCTTCGCATAGAGACGACCGGCCTGGATGAAGAGGATGCGGAGCGTGGCGCGCAGCACCTCCTGCACCCCTGATTGAGCGGAATCGTATTCCTGCTGTAGTTCTGCAAACAGTGTGGTGATCCGCGCGGCTTCATCCGCGCTCACCGTCAGCCATGGCGTGACGCCGGAGCTGAAGAAAAACGGGAGATCAAAGAGCATGCTGGGTGGCGGCGCGTGGTGATCAAAAAACTCCTGCGTGAAGGAGGCCACCGTGCCGCGCATTTGCGGGGACTGGCCGATGGTATGCACCTGCCCGGGACTGAGGAAAAACAGCGTCACGCCGCTAACGTCGTGATCACGGAAGTCATGCATGAGCCTGCCCGCGCCGGTGATCAGGAAAATCTGGAAGAAATCATGAAAATGAGGGATCAGCCGCTGCGGCTCCTGTGTCATGGAGAACTCCAGTGGCATGACCACAAAGCCCTCTGAGCGCAGCCGGTCCTGGCCATACACGCTCATCTGCAGCGAGGGGATTGTGCGGCGGTTCATGAGGAGAATCTTTTGTTACGCTGGCGGTTGTGCGGGAGACTGTGCGGACACAAAAAAGAGAGGCTGTTGCCAGCCTCTCTTCGTGAGTTCTCAGACTTTTACAAGGAGGCGTATCAGGCCAGCGCCTTCACCACAGCCTCGGCGGTGATGCCGAGTTCCTTGAAGACGGTGTTGCCGGGGGCGCTGATACCGAAGCGGTCGATGCCGATGATCTGGCCTTGGGTGCCGACGTATTTCCACCAGAGGCCGGAGACGCCGGCTTCGATGGCGATGCGCTTGGTGCAGGCAGCCGGAAGGACGGATTCGCGGTAGGCGGCGTCCTGGCGGTCAAAACGCTCAAAGCATGGGAGGCTGACGACGCGGACGCCGGGCTTGCCCTTGGCACCTTCGACGGCCCACTGCACTTCAGAACCGGTGGCGATGACGATGGCTTCGAGGGGCGCGGTTTCCTTCACGAGGACGTAGCCGCCTTTGAGCGTGCCTTCACGGCGGGTGGCGGCACTGGCGATGCCCTGATGCGGCAGATCCTGACGGCTCAAGGCGAGGAGTGTTGGGCCATCGGCGCGGCTGAAGGCAGCAGCGAAGGCACCTGCGGCTTCTTCGGCATCGCCGGGGCGGATGACGTCGAGATTCGGGATCACCCGCAGACCGCTGATGGTTTCCACCGGCTGGTGGGTCGGGCCGTCTTCGCCGACGCCGACGGAGTCGTGCGTGAAGATGTAGGTGACGGGCAGCTTGGCGAGTGCAGCCAGGCGAATGCTTGGGCGGCAGTAGTCGGCAAATACGAGGAAGGTCGCGCCGCTGGGGAGGAACAGGCCGTCATAGGCGATGCCGTTGCAGATCGCGCCCATGGCGTGCTCGCGGATGCCGAACCAGATATTGCGGCCGGTCGGATTCGCAGGACTGAAGTCGCCCATGCCGGTGAGGTAGTTCTTGGTGGAACCAAACAAGTCGGCGCTGCCGGTGATGATATGCGGTACGGCTTTGGCGATGTGATTGAAGATCTCGCCACCGCTGTTGCGCGTGGCAGCCTTGCCTTCAGCCGGATATTCAGGGACCACTTTGAGCAGGTCTTCGGCCTTCAGCGTGCCATGACGTGCGGCATCGAGCTGCTTGGCCAGCTCAGGGTTCGCAGCGGTCCAGGCGAGGAAGACCTTGTTCCATTCACCGTGGATGGCTGCGCGCTTGTTCTTCAGGTCGGCAAAGTAGGCCTTCACCGCGTCGCTGACGTAGAAGTGCGTGCCTTCGGGGATGCCGAGGGCTTTTTTCGCGGAATCGACAAACTTGGCGCCGCCTTCGCCGTGGCCCTTGGCGGTGCCTGCGACTTCCGGGATGCCTTTGCCGATGATCGTCTTGGCGATGATGATGGTGGGCTTGCCGTTGTCGCTCTTCTTGGCGGCTTCGATGGCGTTTTTCACGGCATCGAGGTCGTGGCCGTCGATCTTCACCGCATTCCAGCCGAGTGCGATGTAAAGCGCCTGGGTGTCTTCATCTTGCGTGACCTTGGCCATGGCATCCAGCGTCACATCGTTGGAGTCATAGATGAGGATCAGGTTGTCGAGGTGGTTGTGCGCGGCGAAGGCCACGGACTCACGCGCCACGCCTTCCTGAAGGCAGCCGTCGCCGGCGAGGGCGATGATGTGGTTGTCGATGATCTTGTGTTCGGCGGTGTTGTACTTCGCCGCTGCCATTTTGCCGGAGAGCGCGTAGCCCACCGCATTGCCGATGCCCTGGCCCAGCGGGCCCGTGGTGGACTCGACGCCGGGGGTTTCATGGAACTCAGGATGCCCCGGGGTGATGGAATGCAGCACGCGGAACTTGGAGACGTCTTCGATCGTCACCGCGTAACCGCTCAGGTGCAGCCAGGAGTAGATGAACATGGAGCCGTGGCCGGCGCTGAGGATGAAGCGGTCGCGGTTCAGCCATTTGGGGTCGGCGGGATCGCACTGGAGGGTTTCGCCGAACAGGGCGGCACCGATTTCGGCACAGCCGAGAGGCAGGCCGAGGTGGCCGGAGGAGCACTTGTGCACGGCATCCATGGCGAGACCACGGGCTTCGTTGGCAGCTTGAGCGAGGAGGGTTTTGTTCATGTAGAGAGGTTCAGGGTCAATGAGGGGCGGAAACGCGCAAGATGCGGCCAAGCGCGGGACGACTTCCTTACTGGTGCAGGGGTCGGTTTCAAGGTCGAAAACTGGGAGGAATCAGCCATCATCGCCCCTTGCCAGAATGAAATTTGACCCGGATGGTACTGCGTGAACAAAGGAAACATCCCCTTCTGGATCGCCGGAGCCGTCCTGCTGTACATCGGCTGGATTGCCTTCGACATGCTGCGTCCGGCCTCGGGCGGCGGGGCTGGCAGCACCACGTCCATCAGTGCTGTGCGGACTGCCAAGGTGCCTGTGCTGGTGGAATTTTATGCCGACTGGTGCGGCCCCTGCAAGGTCGTCGGCCCGATGGTGGAGGAGCTGGCCAAGGAGTTGCAGGGCAAGGCGCTGGTGATCCGCATCAATGTCGATGAGGATCCCAAACTCTCCCGCGAACACGGCGTGCGCGGTATTCCCACCTTCATCGCCTTCAAATCAGGGCGCGAAATTGGCCGGCAAATCGGGGGCATCCCGAAGGAGCAGATGCGGCAGTTGCTGGGGCTGTGAACTAGCCTGAATAGGGCCTACTTCGTTTTTTTGCCGGAGGCTCACCCGCATCTTCGAAAGCAGGCTTGCTGCCGGTCAGCTCAGCGAGCAGGCGTGCGACGTAGCCGTTGAAGCGGCCGTCGGGAGATTCGCCCTTTGCGGGCAGAGCCTTGAGCTGGTCGGCGATGGGTTTGGCCTTGTCGCCGAGATCGCCAATGGCGTTCAGGGCGCTGATGGCGGTGAAGACATCGTGCTGGCTCCAGTTGGCGAGATTCACGAGGGCAGGCAGCGTGGTGCTGCGATCGGACTCACTGCCGTATTTGGCCAGTGCCCAGTTGGCCACGACTTGCACGTAGGTGGAGCTGTCTTTGGCGGCCTGGGTGATTTCATCGTGCGCGGCATTCACGCCATCACCGCCACGCATGAGGATGCCCATGGCGGACCAGTAGCGGATGGCGCTGTCTTTGTCGGCAAATCCGGCTTTGAGATCGGCCATGGCATCCGGCTTCATGGAGGAGGCTGCGCCTGCGGCCTTGAGGATGCGGGTAAGGGGATACATCGAGTCATCGTGCGCCATGTCGTAGGGCGTGGTGCCTTCGGCGCGGTGGTGCATCTCGCCTTCTGCGACCATGCCGGCATCGCGGATTTTTAGTGCCAGACCTTCCTGGGCGATGCGCATTTTGGCGAGGGTCGCCGTGTGCTCAGGCTGGGCGGCGAGGTTATGCACTTCATCGGGGTCGCTTTGCAGATCGTAGAGTTCTTCAGGGTCTTTCGGCACCTTCCAGAAGATCGACTGCTCGGGCGTGAGCTTGCCCGCATCATAGAGCTGCCGCCACACGCGGGTGCTGGGAGTTTCAAACTGGTAGGTGACATGCTGGCCCTGCGAGAGGTGGGGCATGTAGTTGCGCAGATAGACGAAGCGGCCATCTGTGACGCTGCGCACGCAGTCGTAACGCTCGTCCATGCGGCCACGGAAGCCATAGACGAAGGGCTGCGGCTCGCTTTGAAACTTGCCGGCGAAGGCGTGGCCCTGCATCCATTCAGGAGGTTGAACGCCAATGATGCTGAGCAGCGTGGGCGCGAGATCGACAAAGCTGACAAGGCGGTCTGACTTCACCCCGGCGCCGTATTCCTTCGGGGCGAGGTGTTGCCAGTTCGGCGGGAAATAGACGACCATGGGCACCTGCAGGCCGGAGTTGCAGGGCCAGCGCTTGTTGCGCGGCATGCCGCTGCCGTGGTCGGCGTAGTAGAAGACGATGGTATCGGCAGCGAGTCCTGCGGCTTCGAGTTCCTTCAAGCGTGCGCCAGCAGAGGCATCGGCGAGCGTGACCTGATCATAGTATTGCGCCCAGTCCTGGCGCACTTCGGGGGTGTCGGGGTGGTAGGCAGGGACGCGGACTTTGGCAGGATCATGAATGGCCACATGTGGCCGCTTGCGGAGCTGACTTTCGTGGCTGCACAGCTCGTTGAAGATGGCGAAGAAGGGCTGGCCGTCCTTGCGGTTCATCCAATGCGCCTTGGCGGAGGATACATCCCACACGCCCTCGGGCTTTTTCAAGTTGTAGTCCTCCTTGCTGTTGTTGGTGCAGTAGTAGCCTGCCTCGCGAAGGAACTGCGGATACATCTTCGTGCCCTTCGGCATGGCCACCATGCTGCGCATGTGCTCGCCGCCGGTGGAGGGCGAGTACATGCCGGCGATGATCGTGGTGCGTGCTGCGGCGCAAACCGGTGCGCAAGACCATGCGTGCTTGAAGAGCATGCCTTTTGCAGCAAGCGCATCGACGTTCGGCGTGTCGGCATAGGTGTCGCCGTAGCAGCCCATGTGCGGCCCGTGGTCCTCGCTGGTGAGCCAGAGGATGTTGGGGCGGTCAGCGGCGAATGACGAAACTGAAATGGCGAATGATGAAAGGAAGAGGCTCAGGCGCTTCATGGGGCGACTGGAACGATGGCGGGTGCTGCGATCCTTCATGCCAATGTGCCTCCATGGACAAAGCCATCACCAGCATTGTGCTGCGCAACCCACTCAGATAGACATCATCGCCAGCGGGCGATTTCTATGCGTCAATCACCTGCCATGACTCTCCGCCACGAACTTCAGGCCGAATACGCCCGCTACCGCAGCCGCCGCTGGTTTTTCAAAGACTGCGGTGTGGGCTTGGCGAGCATTGCGGCGATGGATCTGATGTCGCGCACGGCCAGTGCGGCGGCACCCGTGAGCCCGCTCACGCTGAAAAAACCGCATTATCCTGCCAAGGCGAAGCGGGTGATTTATCTTTTCATGGGTGGGGCACCGAGCCATCTGGAGCTGTTTGATAACAAGCCGGAACTCTCGAAGTGGGATGGCAAACTGCCGCCGCCGGATCTGCTCAAGGGCTACCGCGCCGCGTTCATCAATCCCAACAGCAAGCTGCTGGGGCCGAAGTTCAAGTTTGCACGGCATGGCCAGAGCGGCGCGGAACTGAGCGAACTGCTGCCGCACACGGCCAAGATGGCGGACGACCTCACGATTGTGCGCTCGATGAAGACGGACGCCTTCAATCATGCGCCGGGGCAGATTTTGATGAGCACGGGCTCGCAGATTTTTGGACGGCCTAGCTTTGGGGCGTGGACACTTTACGGCCTAGGCACGGAGAATGAGGATCTGCCTGGCTACGTGGTGATGCAGAGCGGCCAGAAAGGGCCGAGCGGTGGCATGAGCAACTTTGGCTGCGGCTTCCTGCCCACCGTGTATCAAGGCGTGCCCTTCCGCAGCAGTGGAGAGCCGGTACTTTTCCTGAACAACCCTGAAGGTGTTAATGACGCAACGCAGCGTGATACGCTCAATGTCCTCAAACAGCTCAACGAAGAGCGGCTCAATGTGGTGGGCGATCCTGAGATCGCCAGCCGCATCAACAGCTTTGAGCTGGCCTATCGCATGCAGCAGACGGCACCGGAGCTCATGGACATCAGCAAGGAGCCGAAGCACATCCTCGACATGTATGGCGCGAAGCCGGGTGAGGCTTCGTTTGCCAACAACTGTCTGCTCGCGCGTCGCCTTGTGGAAAGTGGGGTGCGCTTTGTGCAGCTCTTCCATGAGGCTTGGGATCACCACGGCGGATTGGTGAACGGTTTGAAAACGCAATGCGGTCTCACGGACCAGCCTTGTGCTGCTTTGCTGCGCGATCTGAAACAGCGCGGTTTGTTGGAGGACACGCTCGTCATCTGGGGCGGTGAATTTGGTCGCACGCCCATGGTGCAGGGCGGCAGCGACGGGCGCGATCATCATCCGAACTGTTTCAGCATGTGGTTTGCCGGCGGTGGCATGAAGCCCGGCCTCACGCTTGGCCAGAGCGATGATTTCGGGTTCAACGTCACCGAAGACCCCGTTCATGTGCATGACCTGCACGCCACGCTGCTGCATGTGCTCGGGTTCGAGCACACGAAGCTTAATCAGAGATTCCAGGGCCTTGATATGCGGCTCACGGGAGTCGCGGGGGAGTTGGTGACGAAGATGCTGGCGTAGTAGGAGGTCGGCCTTCCAGGCTGACAACGGATCGAGGCGTCTCGCCTTCGCTCCGTCAGACTGAGGCGGGACGCCCCAGGCCGTTGACAGCCGGGACGGCTATCCTCCGATCAGAAACCCAAACTGGCTGAGATCACCATCCACTTGCCGGAGAAGTTCAGAGAGTGTTTGGGGCATGTGACCGGTTCCAAAGGCTTCGGCAAATTCGTCGGGTTCAAGCTGGGAATCCCATTCTTCACGAGAATGAAGCGCGACGTCGATGGCGGAAATTGTGCCATCAGGCTGTTTGATGAAGTTGCCGTTGTGAACTTCGCTCATCACGATTCTCCCATCGGGGCTGGCCCATACCGTGCCGGAGTTGCGATACTGCACCCAGCCCTTTTGGTGCAGTGATTGATGCAGTTCTAAAGTGGTTGGAGCTTCGCCCAGAACGAAGGGCTGACTGATAACAAAGCGTCCGTCTGCAAGGATGCCTTCGAGCCGGATGTCGTCTTCGAAGAACTCGTTCGAGTGAAGCCAGCGGCGCAAGTAGGCGGTTGCGTTTAACGAGACTCCGTAAAGGGCATGGCGGCCACGCGTAACTTTCCAGACACGGCCGGTATCGATGGCATACCAGCAATCGTGTTCGTTGCCGTGCGTGTCGGGGGGGCGGGTGGCGAATTCCGCCAGGCTGCCTATGAGCCGGACGCCTGCGATTTGTGCCGTAGAAACTGCGCTTGTGCCTGTTCCAGTGTCACGCGTGAAGGCTTCCGTGGCGGTTCTAAGCTGAGCAAGGGACGTTTCTCGGCGCATGGCGATGGCGGGGAAGAAGCCGCCTGTCCGCGTTTGCTGCCCGCGTCAGCAGCGGCTGAAATGGAAGTGCTCGGCATGAAGGAAGAATCCTCCCTCGGCTGGAGGGAAGCAAGGGGTTTATGGGTACGGAACGGAGGATAGCCGTCTCGGCTGTCTTCGGACTGGGGCGTCTCGCCTTAGATCCGTCAGATCAAAGGCGGGACGCCTCGATCCATCGACAGGCCGGAGGCCTATGCTCCGTCAGATCCCATACCCCGCGCGATAGGCCTTGTGGATGATCGCGTCGGCTTCGGGGGTGTTGGGTGATTTGAGGGCCTTGGTGTCCCATTCGACGCGTTTGCCGAAACGTACGGCCAGCAGGCCGACGAGGAGGGATTCGGTGAAGGGGGCGGAATACCAGAAGCCGGACTTGGCATCTTGCGGGTTGCCGGTTTTGCAGGCTTCGAGGAATTCTTTGCGGTGACCGCTGAGGCAGCGGGGGATCGTTTTCGCGGGGATGATGAACTGCTGCATCTTGGTTTCGGGCACGATGCGAGGGGTGCCGGACCAGCCGCCGGCGAGGATGCAGCCTTTGTCTCCCACGAAGTAGATGCCGTTGTCGCCGAGGTTGCGCGTTTCTTCGAGACCTTCCGGGCGTGGTGGCAGTTTGCCGCCGTCATACCAGACCATCTTCACCGCAGGGCGGTCGCCTTTGGCCGGGAAGTGGTAGGTGATGATGCTCCATACGGGATACGATTGGTTGTTGTTCGGGCCGTTCTCAGCCTCGACCCAATCCGGGGCGTCGAGATCCAAGGCGTAGAAGGCGGGATCGGCGTTATGCACGGCCATGTCACCGAGGGCACCGCAGCCAAAGTCCCACCAGCCGCGCCATTTGCGCGGGCAGAAGTCAGGATGGTAGGCGCGCTCCTTGGCAGGGCCGAGCCAGAGGTTCCAGTCGAGGTTTTTGGGGAGAGGCGGCGTGTCGGTCGGGTAGGCCTTGCCCTGCGTGTCCCAGAATTTGCCGGGGCGGTCTGACCACACATGTACCTCGGAAACTTTGCCGATGGCACCGGCCTGAATCCATTCGCGCGTGAGGCGGATGCCTTCGCTGGCGTGGCCTTGGTTGCCCATCTGCGTGACGCGTTTAGTCTCAGCAGCCACATCACGCATGGCACGCGCCTCGGCGATGGTATGGGCGAGCGGCTTTTCCACATAGACGTGGCGTCCGGCGCGCATGGCCATGATGCTCGCTGGGGCATGCACGTGGTCTGGCGTGGCCACGAGCACGGCGTCGATGTCCTTCTGCTTGTCGATCAGTTCGCGGTAATCGCGGTAGAGCTTCGCGTTCGGGTATTTTTTGATCGTGGCGGCGGAGTGGTCGAGATCGACGTCGCAGAGTGCGACGATGTTGGCGAGGCCGGAGTCATCCAGATCCCTGATGTCGCCACCGCCCTGGCCGCCGATGCCGATGCAGCCGAGATTGACCTTCTCACTCGGCGGAGTGAAGCCGGGGCCGCCGATGACATGACGCGGGACGAATTGGAAGCCGAAGACCGCTGTAGCGGTGGCTTTGACAAACTGGCGGCGTGGAAGCGTATTTGGCTGAGACATGCAGGGTTAACGCAAAACAAAAACAAGCTCTTGCGTAGAGTGTTCACTGGGGTTCGTATTAGAGTATATGAAAAGACCATGGAAAGATGTCTCCGTACCGCTCCGCGATGGAATGGTACACTGGCCCGGCGACCCCGAGTGCCAGATCAAACGCGTGAACCGCATGGAAGACGGTGCGGTGTGCAACCTGACCCACATCAGCATGAGCGCCCACACGGGTACGCACATGGATGCGCCACGACATTTCATCGCCGATGGTAAGACGATGGAGCAGATGCCGCTGGAGCCCGTGATCGGCCGCTGCCGCGTGTATGAACTCGATTGTGAGGATCAGATCACGGCAGATGACCTGAAGAAGCTCAAAATTGCCCCCCGCCAGCGCTTGCTGTTCAAGACCCGCAACTCGACCCGCAGTTGGGCGATGAAGGAGTTCGACAAGGACTTCGTCTCCATCCGAGCGGACGCTGCGCAGTACCTCGTCGATCAAGGCGTGGTGACTGTGGGCGTCGATTACCTCAGCATCGGTGGCTTCAACAAGGATGGTGTGGAAACGCATCAGATCATGCTCGGCGCAGGCATCTGGGTGATCGAAGGCCTCAATCTGGCCGACATCAAACCCGGCTACTACGAACTGATCTGCCTCCCCCTCAAGCTCGAAGGAGCCGACGGCGCGCCGTGCCGGGTGGTGCTGCGTTAACCCGCGCGCCGCTTCATCTCATCGCTCGCCTTGTCCAGGATGCGGCGCTCTTCGGCCGTGAGACTTTGCATGCCTTGGTGGCTGATCTTGTCGAGGATGTCATCCACGGTCGGAGTGCTGCTTTTTTTCGCGGGCTTTTTGGCCTGCGGCGATCTTTTGGGAAGGGAGGGGAGCTTCAGTGCGCCTTTCTCGAAGAGGATATAAAGCCATGCCATTGCGATACACCCTAAAAGGACGATCAGTTCTGCCCACTGGCGTCCCGCGATGTGTCGGAAAGCATAGATTGAACTAAACATGAGTGCTACCACCCACGCATCAAGGGTGACCACGAGCAGAGAGATTTTTGCCCTTGGGTAAAGCGTTGCGAAGGCATTGAAGACACCAAATTCGAGAATGGTTATCCCTGCGGCAAGAGGGCAGCCCAACATGCCGAGCACTAGGGGACCTTGAAATCCGGCTAGGCCCATCAGCGTTACAATAGCCGGTGGTGTCAGCCACAAGAGCACTAGAAGTCTGACAAAGGAACGCCTGCCCAAATGACGCTCGATGGCTTCGCCGAAATTCCAGAGTAGATAGCAGCCAAGCAATATCCAAATGTCCGGAGGATTGAAGAGGATATAAGTGAAGATTGTCCAAAGTCGCCATTCGCTGAACGCATTGTAATAGGTGAAAATGAGCCAGGGTGCCCCCTCAAAGCCCAGCACGGCGGTGAGGACCATGCTCGCCGCTCCGACGAGAGCGATGATCGCCGCCAGATAAACGGGGTGCTGCTTCCACCACGTCAGCGGGAGATTGTCTTGAGATTCGGGAAGCCAGGAGTTGAACATGTTGTTGGGGGAAAGGACGTGCCGCTAATCGATCAGGTTCTGGATCATACGTATCTGATGCGTGAGGATGAGGGTTCAAAATCCAGTTTCTTCATCGTTTGATCCGGTCCACCAGCACGGCCCCCAGAATAACGAGGCCGAGGACGATTTTCTGCGTGTTGCTTTCGACGTTGGTGAGGTTCATGCCGTTTTGAATGACGGCGATGATGAAGGCACCGATCAGGGTGCCGGGCATAGTGCCGCGGCCACCGCTGAGGCTGGTGCCGCCCACCACGACGGCGGCGATGACATACAGCTCATACATCTGCCCGTAAGTGGGCGATCCGCTTTTGAGCAAGGAAGCGGTAACAACGCCCCCGAGACCTGCCAGCAGCCCGCACAGGACGTAGGCGATCAAGATGACGCGGCCCACCGGCACGCCGGAAAGGTGCGCGGCTTCCATGTTGCAACCGACGGCATAGAGATTTCTGCCAAAGCGGGTCTGAGTCATCACCACATGAGCGGCGGTGTAGAGCAGCAGCATGAGCACCACGGCATTGGGCAGGCCGAGGAGGTCGGCACCGCGTCCCAGCCGGGCAAAGGAATCCGGCACCTGATAGACCGATTGATTCTCGGCAAAGCGATAGGCGAGGCCGCTGCAAACCAGCATCATCGCCAGCGTGACGATGAACGGCGGCATGCGCAGGCGGGTGATGAAGGCACCGGAGATCAACCCGCAGCCGCCGCACAAGAGGATGCCACCGAGTCCGGCGGCGA
Source organism: uncultured Verrucomicrobiota bacterium (assembly GCA_903848465.1). Classification (GTDB taxonomy): domain Bacteria; phylum Verrucomicrobiota; class Verrucomicrobiia; order Verrucomicrobiales; family Verrucomicrobiaceae; genus Prosthecobacter. Next base: position 13,453 of record CAINGK010000058.1, on the reverse strand, counting down.
ACATCCCGGCGGCTCCGGCATGCACACCGCCGCAGCAATCCCGCACGATCAGTGTGGTGATGACCGCCGAGAGGGCAATCAGGCTGCCAACGCTCAGATCAATGCCGCCAGTGATGATGACCAGCGTCATGCCGATGGCGAGAATGGCGATGACGGCGATCTGATTGGCGATGTTGAGCAGGTTGTCGGTCTTGAGGAAGACCGGCCATGCCTGAGGTCTGGGTTGCACGACACGGGTGCCTTTGAGCGCGGGGAAGTCATGGGCCAGATCGGCGAACACCAGCCAAGACGCGGTGGCGTGATTGCAGGCGATCACTTCCATGCCTCCCGCTGCCGCCGCACGCAGCAGCGCGGCGCGGGCTTCTTTGGGCTCGCCCTGCACCAGCTCAGCCCTGGGGCCGAGTTCGGTGCTGAGCGCCGCAGCGAAAGCACTGTCTGCGGCGGTTGGACGCACAACGATGAGCACTTTCGCCTGCGGCGCGATTTGTGCCGCGACGTCTTTGGCCGCGTCCGCATTTTGCGGGTAGTGGCGGGTCCACGTCACGATGCTGAAGAAGACGCAGAGCAGCAGCAGCGCGACGAGCATGCCAGAACCAGCAAGTTGATGGCGGATGAAAACAAGAAGACGGCTCATGCGGAAAGGACGATCATGCGGGACAGAAGAACGCAGTTCAAGGCCGGAGACGTTCGGGATTGATGACCGGGTCCGGTTTGGATTTGCGTCAGGAATCTATGAAAACGCCCCTTCGGTCCATTCTCGCACGGCTGCTGGTTGCCACACTTGCCAGAGCTGACTGGGTGCTGGTGCAAAAGGCCGACACGGTCGGTCAGGCGATTGAAATTACCACGAAGATCCAAGGCGATCTGGCGCGGGTGGATGAGGGAGACAAGATGACTGTGATCGTGGGCGCAGAGGGCCTGACGATGATGGGCAAGAGCGTGTCTCCGCTGCTGGTCTCCGCCGAGGAGGAGACCCTGGACGCGAAGGCGTTCGTGCCGCAGACCCTATCTACGATTGTGTCAGCACTACGCGCTTTAAGACAATCCAACCCAGAGGACGGGGGCAGGACGCCCCCGCTCGTGATTAACCGAGGGCGGACATCATTTCTTTGAGCTTGGCGAGTTTCTCCTGCCAGTCGGTTTTGCGTTGCTGGTGCTCGTCGAGCACCTTTTGCGGGACCTTGGAGGTGAATTTTTCGTCGGCGAGTTTGGCGGTGACTTTCTCGAGCTCGGATTCGACTTTGGCGACTTCTTTGCCGATGCGGGAGCGCTCGGCTTCGACGTCGATGAGGCCATCGAGGGGGAGGAAGAGGGTGCCTAGGGGGGTGAGGGCGCTGGGGGTGCCTTGGGTCGGAGCGAAGGAGGCATCGACATCGAGAGGCTCGGCATTGAGGAGGATGCGGAGGACTTCGATCTCGTGGGCGGGGAGCTCCTGAGCGGGCTTGAGGACGAAGCGGACACGCTTGTTGATGTTGAAGGTGCTCTTGAGGTTGCGACCGAGATTGACGGCTTCGTATTTGTCGTTCGCGGTCTTTTCGTCTTCGGGAAGGATGCCGAAGTAGGCGAGTTCATCGGCATCGAGAGGTTTCGGCCACTTGGCGAACATGATGCTGTTGCCGCCCTGGTCTTGAGGAAGATCGGCGTTGAAGGCCATGCCGTGCCAGAGCTCTTCGGTGATGAAGGGCATGAAGGGATGGAAGAGGCGCAGGGTGTTGCTGAGGACGAAGTCGATGACGGCGAGCGTGTTGGCCTTGCGTTTGTCGTCGGTGCCTTGAAGGACGGCTTTGCTGGCCTCGATGTACCAGTCGCAGTACTCGCTCCAGAAGAAGCGGTAGAGTGTGGCGGTGGCGTCGCTGAAGCGGTAGTCTTCGAGAGCGGCGGTGACTTCGGCGATGGCGGTGTTGAGGCGGAGGAGGATCCACTTGTCGTCGCTGCTGAGGAGCGCGGCGCTGATCTCGGCTTCAGTTTCAACGGCAGGCAGGATGCCCGCCTCACCGGAGTCAGGCGAGACGCCTGACCTACTTTGCATCTGGCGGAAGCGGGCGGCGTTCCAGAGCTTGGTGCAGAAGTTGCGGCCGAGCTCGACGTTCTTTTCGTCGAAGGCGATGTCCTGGCCCAGCGGGGCGCTGCGCATGATGCCGAAGCGGAGAGCGTCGGCACTGAAGCTGGCGATGAGTTCCAGAGGGTCGGGGGAATTGCCGAGAGACTTGGACATTTTGCGACCTTGTTTGTCGCGGATGATGCCGGTGAAATAGACGTTCTTGAAGGGGAGCTCGCCCATCCACTCGAAGCCGGCCATGATCATGCGGGCGACCCAGAAGAAGATGATGTCCGGGCCGGTGACGAGATCGGTGGTGGGGTAGAAGGCTTTGAGCGTGGCGGTTTTTTCCGGCCAGCCCATGGTGGCGAAGGGCCAGAGCCAGGAGGAGAACCAGGTGTCGAGGACGTCGGGGTCTTGCTCCCAGTTTTCGGGATCGGCGGGTGGCTCGGTACCGCAGTGAACGGAGCCGTCGGATAGGGCGGATCGGTCGGATCCTTTTTTGTACCAGACCGGAATGCGATGGCCCCACCAGACTTGGCGGCTGATGCACCAGTCTTGGAGGCCGGTCATCCAATGGTCGTAGACTTTGGCCCAGCGGTCGGGGTGGAATTTCATTTCGCCATTGGCGACGACTTCCTGGGATGCTTTGACGCTGGGGTATTTGAGAAACCACTGTTCGCTGAGGCGTGACTCGATGGGCACGTCGGCGCGCTCGGAGTAGCCGAGGTTGTTTTGATAGGGCTCTTCTTTGACGAGGCTGCCGATTTCGGTGAGGAGTTCGGCGGCGCGTTTGCGGGCGGCGAAGCGCTCCATGCCGGCGAGGTCTTTGCCGGCGAGGTCATTGAGCACGCCGTTCGGGTGCATGACGTCGATCACGGGCAGGTGGTGACGCTGGCCAATCTCGAAGTCGGCCTTGTCGTGGGCGGGAGTGACTTTGAGTACGCCGGTGCCGAAGGTGAAATCGACGTGCTCATCCGCGATGATGGGGAGGAGTTCCTGATTTTCGAGGGGCAGCGGGCGGCGGACGTGCTTGCCGATGAGGTGGGTGTAGCGCTCGTCCTTGGGATTCACGGCGATGGCGGTGTCGCCAGGGATGACTTCGGGGCGGGTGGTGGCGATGGTGAGCCAGGTGCCGGGTGCTTCGACCACTTCGACTTTGAAGTGATACATGATGGCGTTCTGCGGCTTCATGACGACCTCTTCATCGCTGAGTGCGGTGAGGGAGGAGGGGCACCAGTTGACCATGCGTTTGCCACGGTAGATCTGGCCCTTTTTGTAGAGATCGACGAACACGCGCATGACGCAGGCGTTGTAGTCGGGATCGAAGGTGAAGCGTTCGCGGCTCCAGTCGCAGGAGGCGCCGAGTTTCTTGAGCTGCTCGATGATGATGCCGCCGTGCTTTTCCTTCCATTCCCAGATTTTGGCGACGAGGGCTTCGCGGCCGAGGTCGTCGCGGTGCTTGATGACGCCCTGTTTTTTGAGGGTCTTTTCGACGACGTTTTGCGTGGCGATGCCGGCGTGGTCGGTGCCGGGGAGCCAGAGGACTTCTTTCCCAAGCATGCGCGCGCGGCGGGCGAGGATGTCCTGGATGGTGTTGTTCAGCACATGGCCGAGCGTGAGGATGCCGGTGACGTTGGGCGGAGGGATGACGATGGAGTAGGCCGGGCGGGTGGCGCTCACACGAGCGGGGTCGGCTTCAAAGCATTTGTCGTCCAGCCAGCGCTGATACCAGCGGGCTTCGACTTCCGCGGGTGTGTAGGTCTTGTCGAGTTCGGGCATAAAGGGCGGCCAAGATGGGGGAAAGCCGCCGCTTTGCAAACGCCGAGGCGTTTCAGATTGGGGGGACGGCGGTGGGCGGTCTGTGGGTTTTGCGAGAGTGGTTTTTGGGAAGGGAGTCAGGGGACGCTCGGCGGAGGCTTGAGGACAAGCCTCCCTACCTGGCGCTGGGCGTGGGAGCGTCTCTCAGCGTATTGCGAGTACATCAGCCTGCGGACGCGCCCGGAGTCGGGCGGTTTGGCGAAGGAGGCTGTGGATCATGGGGGAGGGCTGGACGCCAAACACACCCAACCTACGACCGGATCAGCGCATGGGCATGCCCAGTCAGGGGACGCTCGGCGGAGGCTTGAGGACAAGCCTCCCTACCTGGCGCTGGGCGTGGGAGCGTCTCTCAGCGTATTGCGAGCACATCAGCCTGCGAACGCGCCCGGAGTCGGGCGGTTTGGCGAAGGAGGCTGTGGATCATGGGGGAGGGCTGGACGCCAAACACACCCAACCTACGGCCGGATCAGCGCATGGGCATGCCCAGAGGTCCCATTGGTGGCATTTCTGGCCGTGGATCGCGCAGAGTATCTGGTACCTTGCCGGCGCGGGTCTCGGCTTCCATTTCCTGGCGAGTTTTGGGCGGCGACTTGTCGTTCAATACTTTGCAACTGGGCAGCAAAGCCGCAGCGAGGAGGAGGAGGGTGGCGGTGCTTGCTGGTTTCATGGGTGCTGGTTGGGTTGATCGGACTGAAATCACTTGGGGAGCCTTGCGTTCAAATCATCGACATACTTGCGGTCCTCTTCGCTCAGACGTTCCATGGGCACCTCGACGGGCTTTTGATTCACCAGCAGGCGCACCTTGCCCTCGCGGATGAGCGTGGGCTTCGCAGGCATCTTGGCGGGCGGAGCTTTGGCGACGGCTTCACGCGCGGCGGCGGGATTGGCGGCGTCAAATTCGAGCACGGATTCCTCAAAGGTGATGATGGTGCCAAGCAGCGATTTGCCGTCCGTGCTTTTCCACTGCCGTGGCTCCCCAAGCAGGAAGTAGGAGGTGAGCTTGGTCTTGGTCGGCGGCGCGGGCTTGGTGGCGTTGTTGACGCTGACTCCGGTGTTGCCACCGCTGCCGTTGATGGTGCGGGTGTCAAACTTGCTGCCGGTGGTCGGCAGGATCACCTGCGCGCTGAGCGGCGCTGCCAAGGCCAAAAGGATGAGCCAAGCTTTCATGCCCTGAGGCTACCATGGCATTCCGGTGGGCTGCAATGCCGATTATGCGTCTAGCACGGTGTAGTCGATGGCGTGCAAGCGGGGCTGTTTTGGACCCATGCGCGGCACGCAGGCGAGGAGGGCCTTGGTGTAAGGGTGCTGCGGATTGCGGATGACTTCATCCACCGGGCCGGTTTCGACGATCTCGCCACGGAACATGACGGCGACGCGGTCCACCACGCTGCGGATGATACCGAGATTGTGGGTGATGAGGATGATGCTCATGTCGAGATCACGGCGCAGTTGCGCGAGCAGATCCATGATCTGCTTTTGAATGGTGACATCGAGCGCGGTGGTCGGTTCGTCGGCGATGAGCAGCTGGGGCTGGGTGCAGAGTGCCATGGCGATCATGACGCGCTGCTGCATGCCGCCGCTGAGTTCGTGGGGGTAGGCATGCAGACGTTTGCGTGAATCGACAATGCCCACCTTATCGAGCCACTTCACGATTTCGTCGTCACGACCGACCTTGCTGACATCAGGACGATGGAGGGCGAGCGCTTCGGCAATCTGCGTGCGGATGGTGAGTACGGGATTGAGCGAGGTCGTCGGTTCTTGGAAGATGTAGGCGATCTCCTTGCCACGGATGGCGCGCAGTTCGCGCTCGTTCATTTCGAGAATCTCGTGGCCGTTTAGCGTCATCTGACGCGCGCTGATGTTGGCGGGCGGCTCGGGCAGCAGCCGGGCAAACGAGAGGGCGGTGGCGCTTTTGCCGCTGCCGCTTTCACCGACGAGGGCGATGGACTCTCCGCGCTTGAGTTCGAGGCTGATGCCTTTGACGGCTTTCACGGGCGCGGCGTCGTGGCGGCTGAATTCGATCTGCAAATCACGGATGCAAAGCAGCGGGGTGTCTTTGGGGGCAGGGGCTTCGGCGGACATGGGCTCAGGAAAGTCGAGGTTGTACGATGCGGCTGACTTGGATCAAACACAAGGCGGCAAGCGCGATGATGCCGCCGGATTGCAGCAGCGCCGTGGGGTCTGCCAGGGTCTGTGCGGAGTCCTGCACCGTGGCGATGGCTAGTGGCCGGTAGAGTTTGGCGAGCGGTTCGTTCAGTTCCTCGACCAACCGGGGCAGCAAGGCACAGGCGGCGGCGACGCACAGCAGTGTCTGTGCAAATGCGGAGCAGATCCAGGCCACAAGCAGGCGGCACTGCACGACGGCAAAGTGATTGCGCCAGATCAGCAACTCTGGAGCGCCAAACACCCGGGCAGCAGCGACAGGCAGCTCCGCCTCGATTTGGTTCCAGGTCTGATGCCAGCCAGCGCTGCCAGACACGAGAACGGCAACCCAAATGACCAGCCACGACAGCGATGACGCGGGCACCAGCGCCAGCACACCAAGCGCCCAGAACAACCACGGCTGCCACGCCAGCGTGGCCACGAAACCGCCGGCGGATTTCAGCCGACCCGGCAGCAGTTGCAGACAGGCGCACAAAAACGCCAGCATGACTCCGCCACTGAGGCAGCCGAGGGCGATGGCAGGAGCATCACCGGCACGGAGTCTTTGCGCGAGCCAGTCCCCCCAGCCCACGAAATGCAGCGCGTCTTCGATGATGATCAGATAAACCGGCACCATCAGACAAAGCGACTGCAGGCGCACCCGCAGCAATGGCAGCAACTGACTCAAATGATGCCGCCATAGTCGCGATCCTTTGGGCACGCCCCGTGCGCGCAGTGAAAATTCCAGATCCAGGGTCGCTCGGCCATCCCCAATGACACAGTGAATCAGTTCGCCACACAGCGGCAGTGCCAGGATCAAGGCCGGGGCCAGAAACTCCCACAGCGCGCGTGCAAGCAGCACCTGACGGGAGTCTAGAGTGTCTGGAAACTGTGCCAGCATCAGCGACTCCACCGGCCATCCCAACCGGCCAATCCAGCCACTGATGAAGCCCCACACCACGACCACCACCGGCACGCAGGCAAGCGCACGACCCAGCACGGCCACCAACAACTCCAAGCGCGGCCCCAGTTGCCGTGCGAACAGCCCCACGATCAGCGCGATGCACAGCGCCATAGACAATCCCAAGACAAGCACGATCAGGCTGGAGCCACAACGCACCCCAAAGCCCGGCACGGATGCCGCATCAGAGAAGAGCACGCTCAGAGGGTGGTGCTTGGCTAGCAGCAGCACCAATGCGGCGATCATGCCGCCGAGCAGCAGGCGCAACGGCAGCCAACGCGGCGGCAAAGAGAACGGCTGCAGGCTCGTCATTCGGGAAGACGCAGTTGAAGTTTGATGACGGGGGCCGTCGGCGCACGCTTCGGCTGCCCGGCAAGCATTTGCAGTGTCCAGGCCGAGACCGGGCCGCTCGTGGCACCCTGTTCATGCAAGGTCGGCATGGCCGCAGCCTCGTCATGCGTGGTGAACAAGGTGAGCATGGGATGCAAGGGCAGCAGCCGGGACTCCAACTCACGCACCCTTTTTGGCACCTGGTCGGGATCAAACTCAGAGGCCAAGGCTTCCAGCGCGAGATCGATTTGCGGATCGGCTATGCCGCAGAAATTACTGCCGCCGGTTTTGGCCTGCGCCGAGTGCCACCAGGGCAACTGGTCCCACGAGACTTCGAAGCGCTGGTCCAGCAGCACGGCTTCAAACCGGTGCTCATGCAAGCGCTGCGCGAGAGCTGCAGCGTCTGGGACTTGTTCAATCTTCACCTCCGCCCCAAGCCTGCGCCACTGTGCCACGAGCAGCTCCGCCGTGCGGGTGTGCAGCGCGTCGCCGCCAGGAACGAGCAGCGTGAAGCGAAACGAGTGCTCTGGGCTACGCGCAATCCCGGTGACATCACGCGGCCAGCCTGCCTCGGCGAGGATTTGGCGCGCCTGCTCCAGTTGGAACGGCGGACTCTTCGCCTGAGTGCTGAACCACAGACCGGGTGCAAACAAGCTGGCATCCACAAGCCCCAGACGCCCCGGCAGGGTGCGAATGAGGGCATCCCTGTCTGTAGCCAGCGCCAGCGCCTCACGGCAGTGCTCGTGCTGCAAAACTTCATGGCGGGTGTTCCATAGCACCACCAAGCGCTGGCGCGGCGGGGTGAAACGCAACTGTTCCAGATGCGTGCGATCCGCCGCAGGCCAGACCAGATCCACGGTATGCGTGCGCACGCCAATCTGCGTCATCAGCGGCGAGGCGGAGAAGTTGAACAAAAAACGCGGCTGCGCTTTGTCCTGCTGCACCGGTGCCAGCAGGAGCGAGCGGGTGTCCCGTGCGGCAATGCGGTGCGTTCCCGCGCCCGGCGGGGCATGCTGAGTAAAATCAGCTTCCTGCACCGCCGCATGCGCGCGCAGCCACGCTGCGGGCAGCATCGGCAAATTCACGAACACACAAAGCGCCGTGCCTTGGCGGCGACGAAACGACACATGCAGGCGGGAGCCGTTGTTCTGCGCCTCCAGCGTCTGGATGTTGCTCAGCGCTTCACGGTTCGGCAGCGGCCAGTCGTTGCTACGCAAAAATTCAATCGTTGCTTTGGCGTCATCCGCCGTCGCGGGCGTCCCATCATGCCAATGCTGGCCGGGGCGGATGTCGAGATCAAGCACCGGCTCACTCAAGGCACCGACTTCAGCCAACGGATTGATGGCAGCCGGTTCATTCATGCCAGTGTCCAAGAAGCGGTGCATGTCTTCGAGCAACTGGTGCGATTCCCCCGCCACTACGATTTCACAGGCATTCGCTCCGTCGAACCACACGCGTTGAATCTGCCGCGCCTGCGGGGATTCTTTCATGAACCGATCCCACGCTTGGCGCAGCGGCGTGCCGCGCTCGATGCGCCAGAACACGACGGGTTTGATCTGCAACCCAGCTACAACTTCAAAGGCCTGCTGTACCCCTGCGGAATTGGGCTCGGTGAAACTCAGCAGCAGCCGGTTTTCCAGCACGCGCACGGAACTGAGATGCCACTCGGCCCAACGGTTTTTCTCGCCAATCTGGGCCTGGAGCAACTCCTGCGCCCGTTTTGCGGTCGCTTCATCCGCAAACCAGCAGGTCACATCCTGCGTCCAGCGCCAGAACTCTGCCAGTCCTGGTTGGAGCGTGCCGTCGGAGCCGAGTCGAATCAGCGGTTCATGCACCAAATCCGCGATCTCGCGCTCAGCCTCAGTCGCTGGGAGGAAGGGATTCAGCACGGGCACGCCCTGCGTCAGCATCACCACCACTCCATCGGTGCGGTCTGTGCGGCTGCGCCTGGACTCCCGCACCGACCAGCCAGCCACCGCTGCAACGAGCAACGGAAAACCAAAGATAAGCGTGCGGGCCAGGATCATGCGCAGTGCAAGCTAGAGCGTTAGCCTGCTGGCGGCAAGACTTCGCTAAACCGTAACCATGCAGTCGAAACCTTGGTAAGATGCAGGCTCAAACGCACCAGGGGGTGAAGGCTCGCGGCAGGAAGCCCAGCACCCACGCGAGCGCGAAGCGTCTTGGAGTGCGTGCGGCAAGCCTCGGCGCGACGCCGCTTTCGCAGAGTGGAGGGTGCGGTAATGAGGAAGAGCGTTCTGCACCACGCCAAAGCGCTGCTGCTTTCGCAGGCCGAATAGAGTGCTGCGGACGAACAGCACTCTGGCCCCCACGAAAGCGGTGCCGTCGATGCAGGCTTGCGCCATGCATCTCTGTCACCGCACTCCAAGACGCTTCGCGCTCGCGTGGGCGCTAGAGCTTTCAGCAGCGCCCTTTGAATCCCTACTGCATAGTTACGGCTAAATGCCGCTCATGATACCGTCATCTGTGACCTGGATGCGCTCGGCGGCGGGCACCTTCGGCAGCGCTGGCATGCGCATCATGGTGCCGGTCAAGGCAACGAGGAATCCCGCGCCGTTGGCGATTTCAAAGTCGCGGACAGTGATGGTGAAACCGCGTGGACGTCCGCGCTTTTTCGCATCGTCAGAGAGGGAGTCCTGCGTTTTGGCCATGCAGAGCGGCAGTTTATCGAAGCCGCTGCGGGCAAACAGCGCTAGTTTGGCCCGCGCTTCATCGGTGAGCTGCACGCCATCGGCACCGTAGATTTTGGTGGCGATAGCGGTGAGCTTGGCCTCAACGCTGTCGTCGGCTTGATAGAGGAACGGCAGCGGCGGGGTTTCTTGCGCCACTGCGGCGAGTACTTTTTCGGCGAGTTCGACCGCCCCTGACCCGCCTTCGCCAAAGACATTGGCCGTGGCACTGGGGACGCCGCGTGACTGGCAGAACTCATGCACCAAGGCGAGTTCATCGGGATGATCGTTGGTGAACTGATTGACCGCCACGATGACAGGACGCTGAAACTGGGCGGCGCTGTCAAGATGCGCAGCCAGATTTTCCAACCCCCGGCTGAGGGCGGCGGTATCGGTCTGAGTGAGCTGATCCAAGGGAACACCGCCATGCATCTTGAGCGCACGCACAGTGGCCACGATGACAATGGCCGCAGGCGCGAGGCCGCTCTGCCGGCACTTGATGTGCATGAATTTTTCACCGCCGAGATCGAAGGCGAATCCAGCCTCGGTGACGGCGTAGTCGGCATGGGCGAGCGCCATGCGCGTGGCCAGAACGGAATTGCAGCCATGCGCGATGTTGGCAAACGGGCCGCCGTGCAGGAAAGCGGGCACGCCTTCCACGCTCTGCACCAGATTGGGCGGCAGCGCCTCACGCAGCAGCGCCATCATGGCACCGGTGACGCGAAATTCCTTGGCATAGACTGGCTCGCCCTCGGCGGTGAAGCCGACGACGATGCGTTCGAGGCGCTGGCGTAAATCCGGCAGCGACTCGGCGAGGCACATGATCGCCATGATTTCGGAGGCGGCGGTGATGTCGAAGCCTGAGGCGCGCTCGGTCGGCTTGCCAACGGAGGTGCGCACGCTGCGCAGCGCACGGTCGTTCATGTCCATGACACGCTTCCACAGCACGCGTTCCGGGGACAGCCGCGCCTCGCCTTGAAAGAGCTGATTGTCGATCACGGCGGAGAGCAGGTTGTGCGCGCAAGTGATGGCATGGAAGTCACCCGTGAAATGCAGATTGATCGAATGCGCGGGCAGCACGGTGCTTTTACCGCCGCCGGTGGCACCGCCTTTGCGGCCAAAGACAGGACCCATCGAAGGCTGGCGCAGCGCCAGGGCCACGCTCTGCCCGATCTTTTTCAATCCTTGTGAGAGACCAATGGAAACGGTTGTTTTGCCTTCGCCCGCCGGGGTGGGGGTGATAGCGGAGACAAGGATCAATTTCCCACGCTGCGGTTTATCTTGCAGGGCCTTGAGACTGACCTTGGCCATGTGGCGTCCGTGCAGAATGAGGTGCTCTGGCGCAATGCCAAGATCGGCGGCGATGGGAGAAATGTCCGGGTGCATGCGGGATGGAAGTGCGCAAAGTGGCAAGGGCCGCTGTGAAGCAAAGGCTTTTCCAACGACAATATTTGCATTGCCGACGGGACAATAGAAAAATGATAAACTCAAAGCTGCTAGCCCGTGAAGCAGCGATCCGCTAATCATGAAATTCTTCCTCACGACTTTGTTCATTCTTGGAGCAGCAATCTTCCCCGGTCCGCTGCATGCGGTGACGCCTTATCCGCTGGTGCCTGGTGATGCGCCTAATGCCGACTACACGGTGAAGGTCAACGGCACTCCGGTGGCGGCCTGCGGCACGGTGATGAATGTAGGATATGCCCACTTTGCTTTCACCGGCACGGTAAAAGTGGAAATCACGACGTGGGAGGCCATTTCAAGCTTCGACATCAGTCCGCATCGCGATGGCATTCAAGCTAAGGCGACGGGCAGCACGTTGTCTTTTGAGTTGTCGCAGCCACACCTGCTACACATTCAGGTGAACAAGCTGCCACGTTTTTTTCTCTTTGCCGATGCTCCTGAAGCCGTGCTGCCGCAAAGTGGTGTGTTTGATCTCACCCAGTTCGGGGTGACGAGTTCTGCGGAAGCAGTGCAGACCACAGCCATTCAGCATGCCATTGACGAAGTGGCGGCAAAGAAAGGCGTGCTGCTCGTGCCGCCGGGCATCTACCGCACGGGTGAGCTGCGGATGAAAAGCCACCTCACACTGCATCTGGCCGCCGGAGCCATTCTCAAAGGTACCGGCAGCCTGGAGGATCATCCGATGGGCGAGCTTGGCACACAGTTCATTCATCTCATCGACTGTGAAAACGTGCGCATCCAGGGACACGGCGTGATTGATGGCCAGGGACGAGCCTTGCGGCTCTCCGGTAAAAACTCGTCGGCCAGCAGGAGTAAATTGATCCGCTCCCTGCGTGCCAAAAACATCGTCGTTGAAGATGTCATCCTGCGGGATTCAGGCACCTGGGGCGTGCATCTCATCGAGACGGAAAACCTGCGCTTCTCAAGGGTCAAACTCATCACCAACACGATCTACGATGATCCCACCTTCCCGTGGGAGGCGAACACGGACGGCTTTGACCCCGACAACTCTTCGCATGTCCTGATTGAAAAATGCTTTATCAGCAGCAACGACGACTCCATAGCCGTGAAACTGCGCTATGGCATACGGCGTGACATGACGGACATTGTGTTTCGTGACAACGTCTGCTGGACCGTAAAATCGGCGCTCAAAATCGGCACCGAAGTCTATGAAAAGAAGCTCAGCAACGTGAGCTTTGAAAACAATGCCGTCGTGCATGCGGACCGTGGCATCGTTGTCTATGACTACTCCGGCGCGGAGATCACGGACTCGCGCTGGGTGGGCAATCACTTCGAGTTCATTGGTGGCGACAAAAAACGCATGCATATCGAGATCAAAATCCAGGATGAAGAGGGAAAAGGACGGATGCGTGGCGTGCTCATCAAGGACAATTCTTTTGAGCATGCGGCCGAAAAGCCCTCCCGTTTGCAGGGCTTGGACGCGGAGCACGAAATCAGCGGCGTGGAGATCGAAAATCTCGTCATTGCAGGCAAAAAGTGTCTCTGCGCCGAAGAGGCTCGTGTGGAGATCAAGAAATACGTACCAAAGGTTGTTTTCAAATAAGGCATTGATTCAACAGGAGGTGGTTATTTCTACTCGCTGCTGTTTGCCATGATGAAATCATCCTGCTCGTCATCGCCTTCGCCGACGGATGAGTGCTTGTCATTTTCACACTCGCTCTTGTAATCTCCGCCCATGATCACTTCACGCCGCTCCTTTCTTAAACACGCCAGCCTCGCTCCGTTCAGCCTTTGGATTCCCCAGGCTTTCTCCGAGGCGACGACCACGGCCCTCGCGCGCAGCACACCGGAGGCGCAGGGTGTGGCCGCTGCTGGCATTCTCGATTTCCTGGATGCCCTCGAGCGCGAGAAGGGGGGTGTAAAGTCTGTTCTGTAAAAGGCTTTAGCCTTGCAATGCACGCCCCATTGGGGGCTGCGGAGTGAGGCGAGCGTAGCGATGCCGAACGCAGCAGCCCCCAATGGGGCGTGCCGCGAGCGGTGGCGAGGGGTGGG